>JAYVEZ010000015.1:0-4882 GCA_043773645.1 Cytophagales bacterium | reverse complement strand
AATTCTGAAGTGATTCTCTCAAGGGTAAGGGTACACGTATCCGTACGACTAACTTCAAAATTCATTATTCAAGATTCAGTATTCAAAATTCATCTCTTGCGATCTACTTTCAACACAACTCCCTCCGGCCTCAGAGTAAGCAGAGGTCTCGCACGTGGAATCAAATGGGTGGTGTGCAAATCAAATGCGTGAATGAAGGAATGAACAAACAATGCCATCTCCGCCATCGCAAAATTGTTGCCTATACACAACCTTGGCCCGCCACCGAACGGGAAGAAGATCTTGCTTTTTTCCTTGTCCCCCTCTCGTGCCAAAAACCGATCAGGTTTAAACGAGGTAGGCTGTTCCCAATAACGCGCGCTGCGGTGCAGGCCATAATAGTATAGCGCAATGATGGTGCCTTTGGGAAACGAATATCCATTAAACGAATCGTCCTCAAGCGCCACACGATCACTGGCCCACGCAGGTGTATACAACCGCATGCTCTCATTGATCACAGCGGTCAACCGGGTGTTGGTGACGGTCTCCTGGATGCTGTCGTTCCTTGTGGCTTGCTGTAATTTCTCCAATTCCTCGTGATGACTCGCCAGCAAGTACAAGGTCCACGTCAGCGCATTGCCGGTAGTCTCATGCCCGGCGATGAACAAGATCAGGATCTCATCCAAAACTTGCTCCTCGCTCATGGCCTCGCCTGTGTCTTCATACCGCGCGTCGAGAAGCATGTCAAGCAGGTCATTCATTTTTTTGCCCGAGGATTGCCGCTGCCGGATGATGGAGCGGAGAATTTCCCTTGCCTGCCTCGCCTTCTGCCGGTTTTTGTCCACTTCCCCCGACAACTCAAACCACCAACTTTTGTGGGGCTGCCGAATGTCGTTGATCACGAACTCTTGAACTTCGCTGATAAACCGGCTCAACACTCGAACCGATTCAGCGGGAATATCAACATTAAACAGCGTATTGACCACAATATTAAACGCCAGGCGATTCATCAATGGATACACATCAATCTGATCACCTGTTGGGAAACCATGCAGAAAATCGTCAATGGTCTGCTTCATGATTCCATAAAGGCCCTGGATTTTCTGAATGTGAAAACCAGGTTGTATCAATCGCCGTTGCCGAAGCCAGTAGGGTCCGTTGGAAGTGAGAAGCCCATTGCCAATAAAACGCCCCAGCTTCTCAGTCACCGTTTTTGACTTATGGTAATTCTTGTGATTCTTTCTAAGAACGTAATCGATGAATTCCGGATCCTGGGTGAGAATCATTCGACCTGAAATTCCATTGGACACAGAATAGGAATCACCAAATCTTGCCACACTCTCAGACATCGTTTCAAGTGGGTTGCTTACCAATTGCAACGTACGCCGGTAAGTGCCAAAGAAGGAATATCCCGGAGGAAAATGGTAGGGCGGCATGGTATGGGAAAGATAAGGAGAATTGTATAACCACCTTAAATTCCTATTTTGCCTCTGTTCAAGTTCAACGAGATTTTTCTTGAAATACACTTAATCGCCTCCCGTTCCCAACCGTGTCACCGTTTCATAGAAGCATATTGAAGTTGTTCATGCTGATTCTCCTGACGGGAGGGAGTTGCGGTATGCCCAGCATCGCCCAATCACGAAAACCTTTTTACAGCAGAGAAGTAAGCGCAACCCTGGATAACGATATCATCTTCTTCGAAGACTACTACTACACCGCGGGGCAGGATTTTACCTATCGAAGATTGCTTCGGCCCACTTCGAAAGCCTACCAGCTGTTCAAAACCCGCGCTGCAGCCGACTCATCAAAAATCACCGTTGAGTACCACTATGGATTCAAAATATTTACTCCTTTCGATATTCATGACACCGCTGCGAAGGATATGGACCGACCCTATGCAGGCTGGAATTTCGGAAGTGTGACTTTTTCGAACTTCCCTTCCATGCACGGCAACAATCAATACCAGGTTGAAATGGGCGTAGTGGGTCCGATGTCTGGTATGGAGGGTTTGCAGAAATGGCTCCACCGCATTACCCATTACGATCAACCCAAAGGATGGGAATATCAACTCCCAAATGAAGTCGTGATGAACGCGTCCTACACGAGGGTTCAGAATTGGAGGCTGCTTGAAGAGATCGACATCGTGAGCCAATCCACGGTGCAGGCGGGAACAGGAAGCAACAGGGTTTCACAGGAGTTCACCTTGCGGCTCGCCCAATTTAATGACATTGGCAACTCCGTTTTTACCAACAGCCGCCTGAGCTGGGATACACGAAAAAAAGGTTTGGAAAGACCCTTTGAGTTTTTCTTTTTCGGTGGCCTGGGCATCAACTATGTTTTGTCCAATATTTTCATTGAAGGCAGCTTGTTTCCAGGCAACAAGAGCCCGGTGCCGGCTCACATACAGCCATGGGTATTTCAAAACAAATATGGATTGATGTATTCCAAGCACGATATTTCCTGGAGCATCACCCTCTATCACCTGTCCAATGATATGATCGCGGGCGCATCACACGCGTATGCGAACTTTGCTGTGGCGGTAAGGTTCTGAAACTACTTTCTCATCTTTTCAAATGAGTCCCACATGTCGGGCGTAATATCTTCCAGGTGACTGAACTCCCCGCCATTGCGGAGCCATTCGCCACCATCGATGGTCACAACTTCTCCCGTAACATAGGCTGAATAATCTGACAAAAGGTAGGCGGCCAGGTTGGCAAGTTCTTGATGTTCACCAACCCGCTTGAGTGGAATCCGTTTGGCCGGATCGAATTTGCTTGCCAGCTCACCAGGCAATAGCCTGCTCCATGCGCCTTCCGTTGGGAAGGGTCCTGGTGCAATCGCGTTGCTTCTAATATTATATTTTGCCCACTCCACAGCCAGGGAACGGGTGAGGGCCAATACACCGGCCTTTCCACAGGCAGAGGGAACCACGTAACCAGAACCGGTCCACGCATAGGTAGTGACGATATTCAGAAATGTTCCTGCCTGCTTCTTGGAGATCCAGTTTTTTCCCGCGGCCAGCGTCATATAATAGGTGCCTTTCAAGACAATATCCACCACGATGTCGAACGCACGGTGCGACAGGCGTTCCGTGGGACTTATGAAATTACCTGCCGCATTGTTGAGCACACCATGGAGTGTTCCAAATTCCTTTTCGGCTGCGGCCAACAGTTGTTCAATCTCTTCGTATTTTCTCACATCGCACGGCACGGCCAGAACTTTGCCGCCTGTCTCTTTCATAAGCTCTTGTGCAGCCTTATCAATCACATCCTTTTTACGGCTGCTGATAACGATGTTTGCGCCGAGTTCAAGAAGATATTTTCCCATGGATCGGCCAAGGCCCGTGCCTCCTCCCGTGATCAGAATTGTCTTTCCTTTAAAAGAACCCGGTTTGAGCATGCCTTCCATATAGATATCGTTTGAGGTGATTATTTGCGGAGCCAAACAAAGCTAATGAGTTTTGGAAATTAACCGCCTTTGGACGATCGATTTCAAAGACATACTTTCGTACTGGATTTAAAGATTAATACATCAACCATGAAAAGATTTTTTGGACTTTCCCTGCTGGTGGTGCTGATGGGCTTCTCGTCCTGCATCGTGACGAAGAAAAAATACGATGACATGCTTGCCCAGAAAGTAAAAACCGAGGGCGAATTGGCCGACAAAGCCGACCAGTTGGACAAGGCCAATCTTCAGCTGAAGGATCTTGACGAAAAGCTGACAAAATTGAAAGGGGATACCACTTCTCTCGGGGAAATGAAGAGAAGCACTTCTCAAAAACTGGTCGAACTGAACAAGGAGTATGATCAGTTGAACGCCTACTACAAGAACCTGCTGAACAATAGTGGGAAACTCAACCGCGACATGGCCCAACAGAAAGAGCAGTTATTTGCCATCCAGGAAAATCTGGACAGAACACGGAAAATGAATGATTCCCTGGGCACCAGCCTGATGGAGCGTGAGAAAAAAGTCAAGGAGTTGGAGCAAGTGCTTGCCAATAAGGATAAGGCGGTTCAGGACTTGAAAAACAGGATCAGCAACGCCCTGCTTAACTTTAAGGAAAATGACTTGACGGTAAATGTCAAGAACGGGAAAGTATATGTATCGCTGGCGGAGCAACTCTTGTTTGGTTCAGGAAGCATCAATGTGGATTCCAAGGGAGTGACGGCCTTGCAGCAATTGGCCAAAGCAATCAAAGACCAGAAGGACATTCAAATCATGGTAGAAGGTCACACCGATGACGTGCCTATTGGAAAGAAGTCGCAGTACATGCAGGATAACTGGGACCTCAGCGTTATGAGGGCCACCTCGATCACAAAAATTCTCACGCATGCTGGGGTGTCAGCCAACCAAATCACTGCTTCAGGTAAGGGAGAATATTCACCCTTGGTAGCCAATTCATCAGATCAGAACAAGCAAAAGAACCGAAGGACGGAAATTATCATCACTCCGAACCTCGATGAATTGTTTAAGATCCTGGGAACCAACTAACCTTACGCTATATGAGCATGCTAATTTATTTAATCATACTCGTCATTGATGTGCTGGTGGTCATGGATATTCTCAAGGGGTCGAAGGATATGGAGAAAAAGGTCCTCTGGATCGTGGTGGTCATCTTCCTTCCGGTCCTTGGTCCAATTCTCTATTATGTCATTGGCAGAAAATGAAAGCAGGCCTTCGGGAGGCCTGCTTTGCATGTGTTAAATTTTTTCTCAGAATACGTCCGGGAGTGTAACAGGATTTACCTGCTTCTGTTTTATAAGTTCATTGAACTTCGGAATCTTATCCTTGAAGACCGTATTGAGCTGTTGAAGTTGATCATCAATCTTACCAACAATTTCCTGCTGAACCGCCTTCACCTGAACCGTCGGTTTATAATCGCCACCATCTGCCTCGCCTGCCA
>JAYVEZ010000014.1:0-10598 GCA_043773645.1 Cytophagales bacterium | reverse complement strand
TACTTCATGCGGTGGATACTGCTGCCGGTGGCGGTATTGATATTTCTTGGCACTGTGTACTGGATCATCGGAAGGATCCAGTACCGGAACAATGTCATGGACGTAGAGGACTACGAGCCGATCTCCACGCTCAAGGTTCCACAGCATCCCCTTACCCACGCGAAGTTTCCATTCATTGATGTACACAATCACCAGTGGATCATGCCGATCCAAAACCTGGACAAGCTTGTGATCGAGATGGATTCCCTCAACATGGGGGTGATGGTAAACCTGAGTGGCTTCCGGGGCAAATTCCTGGAGTGGTCACTGGACAATGTCAACCAGCATCACCCTGATCGCTTTGTCATTTTTTTAAATATCAACTTCGAAAACCTCGATGATGTGGGGTGGCCGGAAGAACCTCTTCGCATGTTGGAAGAGGGAGTCAAACAAGGAGTCAGGGGATTGAAAGTTTACAAAGGTCTCGGCCTGACGGATAAGGACAACAACGGGAAACGCATTGCGGTGGACGATCCCAGACTTGACCCCATCTGGGCCAAGTGCGGTGAACTTGGAATACCCGTCCTGATCCATTCGGGCGAGCCTTCCTCCTTCTGGGATCCCAAAGACAAACACAACGAACGGTGGCTTGAACTCAAACAGGAACCTGACCGGTATCGCCCTTCAGATAAATTTCCCCCCTTTGATCAGATCATGGGCGAACAGCACAATGTTTTCAGGAAACATCCCAACACAAAATTCATCGACGCACACCTCGGTTGGTTTGGGAATGACCTCGAGCGACTCGGAAAACTTTTCGACGAAATGCCGAATGTCTATACCGAACTCGGCGCGGTGCTCGCTGAGCTTGGCCGCCAACCAAGATCCGCCAGGACGTGGATGATACGATATCAAGACAGGGTCATGTTTGGAAAGGACACCTATAAAAAAGAGGAGTATTATACCTATTTCCGAGTACTGGAAACTGCGGATGAATACTTTGACTACTATCGCAAGCGCCATGCGCACTGGAAGATGTATGGACTGGACTTGCCGGATTCTGTGTTGCGAAAAGTGTATTACGAAAATGCAATGAAGGTGATTCCGGGTATTGATAATAGGTTGTTTCTAACGAAGTAGAAAGTTTAGCCACAGATTGCACAGATTACCACAGATTAAATGCAATTCGAATAATCTGTGCCCATCTGTGCAATCTGTGGCTAAATTTTTCTATAAAAGAATCCGTTCGTGATATTCATGCCACTAACCTCCGTATGTGGGGAATGCACGGTTCACTCGACCTCTATAGTGACCACACCCAACGCAATAGTACAGCTAAGGTTAATGGCACACCACACCGCGGGCCCGCAATAGTTCCGTCACTCGCTCCACATCAGCCTTATTTTCCCACGGATTGTCGGTGACGCCGAGAATCTGCAGTTTGGAAAGACCTTCCCACTCTAAAGGAAAATGATTCAAGTCATTTTGGGAGACATCCAGGTTCTCGAGGCTAACCAAGCTGCTTAACGACCTAGGCAATGATACAAGGTAATTGTTGTTGAGGCGCAGCACCCGCAGTTTCTTAAGTTCAAGAATTGACTCTGGCAAAGAGCTCAGCTTATTATCATGCACATATAATTCCGTCAAGTGGGTCATGCTGCCCAAAGTTTCCGGAAGTGCGGTCAATTGATTATTTGATAAATACAGGATTCGCAGGTTACCAAATTTTGAAATTTCCGGACCTATCTCCTGGAGGTTGTTATAGTACAGGTCAATCATACCCAAATTGCTCAGTTCAAAGACTCCCTTTGGTATGCTCGCCAGTTTGTTCTGGTACAAAGTCAGTGACTCCATTTTCTTCAAGCTGGCGATGGCAGGATGAATATCCGTAATGAGGTTGTGGTTCAATCCAAGTTTCCGGAGGTTGGGAAACTTTGAAATGGCTTCCGGCACCTTCTCGATTCTATTCTTCTGAAGGTTCAATTCTTGCAGTGATGCATTACCCTTCTTTAAATCAGACAGGGTAAGATTGTTTTCAATGAGGTTGAGTTTGATGAGGGTTCTATTCCTTGAAATCCTTGGGAAAGAAGTCATGCCGATATTCCTGGAGAGCTCAAGAGAATCGAGGCTTTTAAAATTCCTATAAGATCGTGGCATGTTTTCGCCGCGGATGCCTGTCAAAACCAATTTTGTCACTGTTGTATTTTCCCCCAATTTCAATTTGCCGGGAATGGTATTGTTATAAACATACAGGCCTTGCAGCCTTGGCAACCTCCGCAATGCCTTCCCCAGTTTTTTGACCGAAGTATTTACCAATTCCAACTCTCTCAGATTCTGACACCGGTAGACTTCTTCCGGAAGGGCACTTAACTTACTGTCGGCGAAGCTCAGCTGTGTCACCTCTTCTGGTTTCACCTTTCCGTTCATTAGATCCTGATATGAGGTGAATTCATTTGATGACCTGTAAATAATCCTGTATCCAATGATCTTGTCTCTAAAGGTTGACTGCACCTTAATTAGACTATCAATTGTTTTCGATCCATCATAACCTGTTTGCTGCTTCTTAAAAGTTTCCCGGATGGCTTCCCATATGTGAAAGTATTCCGCTGAATCGCGTTTATTAGCGAAAATAGGAATGGTTTGCTGCCCAAGAATATTTCCGGTTTGCATTGTGAAGAGAACCAGTACCAGAAATTTCATTAATTTCATAAGTCGAACGGTTATCGGAGAAGATCTTCAAGAAACTTATCAAATTCCTGTGTGAAATACAATGTATCGTACGTTGTTTGACCATCCGGATGACATGAATTTTTAATACCTTGATTGTATAATCAACTTTGAGCACCATGCAACAACGAGTAGCCATCGTCGGCAGCCAGCGCATTCCCTTTGTACGCTCCTTCAGGGAGTATGCCCGCACCACCAACCAGGAATTGCTGACGGCTGCACTCCAGGCTTTGATAAAGAAATATAGTTTGCAAGGCCTGATGCTTGGGGATGTAGCGCTGGGCGCAGTAATGACCAGTTCAATCGACTGGAATCTTTCTCGGGAAGTAGTTCTTGGCACCGAACTTGACCCCCGTACCCCCGCTTTCAACGTGCAACGTGCTTGTGGCACCAGCCTGGAGACCATCAACCTGATTGCACTAAAAATTGGCGCCGGACAAATTTCGTCTGGTATCGGAGGTGGTTGCGACTCGAACAGCGACCTCCCCATCATGGTGAAGAAAGCATTGGCCTGGAAACTCATCGACGCAAACAATGCCAAAAGTTTTGGTGAACGCCTTTCAAAAATTCTCAGCATAAAACCAAGTGACCTCACGCCTGCTTATCCAGGAATTGTGGAGCCCCGCACGGGACTTTCCATGGGACAACACACGGAGAAGATGGTAAAGGAATGGAAGATCACTCGGGCAGAACAAGACCAACTTGCCTTTGAGAGTCATATTAAAGCAGCAAAAGGATACGAGGACGGATTTTACAATGACCTCGTCACCCCATTCAAAGGAGCCACCCGCGATACCATCGTCAGGGGCGACACCACCCCGGAGAAACTGGCCAAACTCAAGCCGGCGTTCGACAAAAGTGATCAGGGAACCATGACCGCGGGCAACAGCACGGCCTTCACCGATGGTGCCGGTGCCGTGTTGTTGACATCAGAAGAGTTTGCACGGCAACACCAGCTGCCTGTGCAGGCATATTTTGTGGATGCCCAGTCGGCGGCCGTGGACCACGTGCATGGTGCAGGGCTGTTGATGGCGCCTACCCTCGCGGTGGCACAAATGCTGAAGCGAAATAACTTGACGCTACAAGATTTTGATTTTTATGAAATTCATGAAGCCTTCGCAGGTCAGGTACTTTGCACATTAAAGGCCTGGGAGAATGAAGCGTACTGTCGGAAAGAGCTGGGACTCGATAAGGCCCTGGGCTCCATTGACAGGAACAAAATGAATGTGAAGGGTGGCAGTCTTGCGTTGGGGCATCCATTTGGAGCCACAGGCGCCCGTGTAGTCGGCACCATGGCAAAACTTCTTCAGGGGAAAGGCAGTGGAAGGGGATTGATTTCTGTGTGCACAGGCGGGGGTATGGGCGTGGCAGCGATCGTTGAACGATAAATTTTTGCAATTGAAAACAACATCTCATAATCCTAAAATTATTCTTATGAAAAAACCGTCACTCTTATTGGTCATGTCATTTCTGACGATCATCGCTTTTGGCCAGACTTTCGCTCCCGGAAAGCCAGCCGAAAACGGAATGTCTCCCGAGCGGCTCTTCCGTATCGATCAATTTATCAATGACCTTGTTGCGAAAAAGCAAATTCCCGGCGCCGTCGTATTTATTGCGCGCAATGGCAAAGTGATTTATCACAAGGCATACGGCTACAGTGACGTGGAAAAACAAGCAATGCTTAAGAAGGATGATATTTTCCGGATCGCTTCTCAGACTAAAGCCATTACAAGCCTTGCGGCGATGATGCTATTTGAAGAAGGGAAATTTACCCTGGACGAGCCCATTTCCAAATACCTTCCGGAATTCAAAAATCCTAAAGTACTCGCCAACATGAACTGGGGGGATACCACCTACACAACAACGCCTGCGAAAAGCGAAATTACCATTCGCCAATTATTCACCCACACCTCAGGAATTGATTACGCAAGCATTGGAAGTCAGGAGTTCAAGGCCATCTATGCAAAGGCCGGGGTTCCGAGCGGTATTGGTACGGATAACATGGTGCTTGCCGACAAAATGAAAATTCTTGGAGGCCTCCCGTTGAAGCATCAGCCCGGTGAACAATTTACGTATGGTCTTAACATTGATGTACTGGGCTACCTGATCGAAACACTTTCAGGAATGCCCCTGGATCAATTCTTCCGCACCCGCATCTTCCAGCCTCTGGGCATGAACGATACCTATTTCTATCTCCCGAAAGAGAAACATGCGCGACTGGTAACTCTCTACGCAAGTAAAAATGGTGTGATTGAAAGGGTGGTGCAGAAACCATTCGATCGGGTCGATCCCAATTATCCTTTGCTGCCTGGTAAATACTTCTCAGGGGGCGCCGGCCTCAGTTCAAGCATTGAAGATTACGCCAAATTCCTGCAGATGTTTGTCAACAAAGGTGAGTTGAATGGCGTTCGATTATTGAGCCGAAAGACCGTGGAACTGATGCTCACGAATCAAATCCAACCTCCCATCACCACGCAGTTTGGACTTGGCTTCGCACTGGAAACAGAAAAGAATGATTATCAATCGATCTACTCGATGGGTTCTTTCTCCTGGGGTGGCGCATTCAACACCCAGTATTGGGCTGACCCCAAAGAAAAACTGGTTGGGCTTATTTATACCAACATGTATTATTCAACGGTCAATACGGGCGATCGATTCAAAATCCTGACGTATCAGGCAATTGTTGACTAGCAGCCAGGGGCTATTCCCTCGATGCTTGTATATCGCGGTGATAGCCATTGGATAAGTCATTATAGGGAAGGTGCAGGACCAATGCCGTGCCCTCTTCCTGGGCGGTGATGTTGGCAGCATCTACAAAATAGGGAATGTTCTTGTTGTACAGCACCCTGGGAAACTGCACTTCCTTTCCTTGCGATATAATTTCGGTGAGATAATAGATCATCAACTGATTATTATTGATTTCCATTTTCACATTCTCAAAAGGCACGCCAGGTACACTCACCGTTATTTGCCGGTAGGCAGGAAATTGCTTTAGGCGCACCATTGCCTCGCTGGTTCCACCATTGAGCGTATTCATCAAGTCAATGGTAGTAATTAATTCCTTCGGTAAATTCAGAGTTGTTTTCATGTTTTTCTTCTTCACAGATCAGATAGGGTGAATCAATTGTTGTACCTACAATGATTTAGGCCATTCCGTCAGGGAAAATCACCATTGAAGAGTCAAATTGGCGTAAATTGAAGCGTGCAAGCAGTTGATTATTTCAATTTGTCATACCTCGCGGAAGGTTCTTCGATGCAACAAAGAGGGCTTGCTGCCATACGACAATCCGGGATAATGGATTTGCTGAAAGAACATGACCCCGTGCTGGCCGGAACATTGCCGCTGGACATCTTGATTGAAATACTGTCTGTGAATCAAAATTGGGTCTGGCAAGAATATTTCATGTAGCCGTGTTGCAACAACACGGAATTAATTCCGATTTTATCCCAACAACCCACCGGGTGCCGTACCTTTGAGATACGTGGCCCACGATCATCACCACCATCATCATTCACCCGCCGTACCGTTGAAGGTCAATACAGCCTTTATCGTGGGTATCATTCTTAATTTTGCATTTGTCATTGTTGAAGTGGTGGCCGGCTTTGCCATTCACTCCCTCTCCCTCCTCTCCGATGCGGCGCATAACCTCGCGGACGTTGGCACCTTATCCCTTTCACTCCTGGCCTTCCGATTGTTGAAAGTAAAACCAACCAATCAATACACGTATGGTTATCGCAAGACTTCCATCCTGGTGGCCCTGTTCAATTCCGTTGTGCTGTTATTCTCCATTGGAGGAATTGCTTTCGAAGCCATTCAAAAATCATTTGATCCGCCTGAGTCGCTGCCTGGCACCACCATCGCGCTGGTGGCGGGGATAGGTATCATCATCAATACAGTCACTGCGCTGTTGTTCTTCAGGGACAGGCAAAAAGACATCAATATCCGGAGTGCCTATCTTCATTTGGTAAGTGATGCATTGGTTTCTGCGGGCATCGTGGTGGGTGGCATTGTCATATACTTCACCCATTGGTTTTGGATTGACAATGCGTTGAGCCTTGTCATCGCCGGCCTTATCCTTTTTAGCACCTGGCAGTTGTTGAAGGAAAGTTTAAGACTGTCCCTGGATGGCGTGCCTGAAGACATTCATTTGGAAGAGATAAAGGCTACGGTATTGAATATGCCCGGCGTCAGGGATCTTCATCACATTCACGTATGGGCCATGAGCTCCACAGAAAATGCGATGACAGCGCACCTGGTGCTGATGACGGATATTTCCCTTGAAGAGGAGAGCAGGATCAAATCAGAATTGAAGCATGCCCTTCAGCACAAGAACATTCAACACGTTACGATTGAAACAGAACGGGAAAACAACCGCTGCAAGACAGAGGTCTGTTGAAGCTAATCCTTGAATCGAAAATCAACAACCCATGAATTTCAACTGGTTTATCCGGAAGGGAATCTTCTTCTTACCCGCCTCCCTCCCGGGTTGGATCATTTTTAGTGCGGCGGCGTCATACGCTGCATACCTATTCATTGACATTGATAGCCGTTCACATTCGGTCAGTGACACGCTGATCAATTGGGTGTTTAATTGCCTGATTGTCGGTGTGGTGTACTCGTTTATTGGTTTTTTTACAGAGAAGAGAAAGGGGGGTGAGGGTTAATTGCTGTAAGAGGTGATCTGTAAGAGGCCTGCCGGCGAAGCGTCTTGCATAGGTGGGTAATCGGTAAGTCTCAATTGAGAATATTAAATTCATGAGCTACCACTGGCAACTTGTAACCAGCAACCTGCAACAATTCAAATATCAGACTTTTTCAGTTTGAGATAGGCAAAGTAATTGAACAGGAACGTCCAAACGATGGCGATGGCCACAGATGCAAAGGTTACATAATCACGGATTTCCTGGAAGGCATAGCGCGCAAAAGGCTGCGGCACGAGGTTCATGATTGACTCCAGGGGGAAGAACTGTATGATCTGTGGCACATAGTCATCGATATTTTCTTTGATGATGAGTTCAATCAAATAAGAATTCAGCAGCAGCACGATCGTGAGTCCCGATCGCTGTACCAGAACACCCAGCATGAGTGCGAAAGAAAGGAATGCAAAGACTTCCAGAAAATAGGCCGGGTAAAAAGCAATGCCCGTGAAGCCATAAGGAAAATCAAAAACAGGGGAATAGATCAACCCAGTGACAACAGCAATTAAAAAAAGGCCGACCATGCTCAGAAGACTCAGCAAGACATTGGTCAATACTTTGGAAATCAGGAACTGCTCTCGGCTCAATCCGTCAATCACATTTTGACGGATGGTGCGGTAAGTGAATTCATTGGTGATGGAAATGACCACCATGATGGCCAATCCAATCTTAAGCAGTCCGGCACCCCAGGCCAGGTTTTGCCAGACATCGGGAAAATGGTAAAGTGGAATCCGGCTGATGTTAATGCTCTGACCAAATCCTTCAATGGTACGACCGAGCCATTTTAAGAACTCCATGCCACTGGCGGCACCGGTGATGAGCGTAAAGAAATACAATCCGCAAATGACCCAGAAAGTCCGGTAGTCAACGAGCTTCTTGAGGTCAATTTTTAATAAGTGCAGCATGATCCGCTTCGGCTAAAATTTCTAAAAATTGTTTTTCCAGGCTCTTCTTCTGGGTGACGATGTGGGTCGCCACGATGCCTTTGTCAAACAGGAAACGGTTCAAGTCCTGACTGTGGAAGCCCTCTTTCATTTTCACTACATACTGATGAGCTTCCTTTTTGATGTTCGCCGCACCGCCAAAAGATTCAAGCAACAAGGCAAGGTCATCATGATAGGCCATGATTTCAACCGTCTCCTCCCCTTTGCCAACATCGTCCACAGGTCCCACATGTACAAGGTTCCCTTTTCTCAAAATCGCAAAATGCGAACACACCTTCTGTACTTCATCCAGCAGGTGACTGGCGAGGATGATGGTTTTTCCATCGGTGGCAATGCGCTTAATGATCTCGCGTATTTCCGCTATGCCCATGGGATCCAGGCCGTTCGTTGGCTCGTCCAAAATCAAAACGATGGGATCATTTAATAGCGCTGAAGCGATGGCCAACCGTTGCTTCATTCCCAACGAATATGTTTTGTACTTGTCGTCTTTGCGCGAAGAAAGTTCTACCAATTCAAGGACTTTAGAAATATTGGCTACGGGTGACTCTTTAATAAGCGCCATCAACTCAAGGTTTTTCTGACCGCTGAGGTAGGGGTAAAAGATTGGATGCTCCAGCACAGCACCAATTTTCTTTCTAAGCTGGTGGGTGGGTGGCTGGCCAAACCAGGAAAAATTTCCCTCGCTGGGATTGATGACGCCCATCAACATACCCAGGGTTGTGGTTTTGCCGCTGCCGTTGGGGCCGAGCATACCAAAGACCTGTCCGCGGTTTACTTCCAGGTCAATGTGATTGACTGCGCAAAGTCGCCCAAAATTTTTTGTAAGCTGATGAATGGATAGTACTGTTTCCAAAACAAGGGTGTATTAGTGATCAGGTTTGTTTCCGTCTTTGTCGTCGTCTTTATCTCCGTCCTTCTTGCTCTTGTGGTTGGTAAAGTTCTTGATTTTCTTCCCAATATCGCTGCTTTCGTCAATGGCCGAAAAGAGGGCGCCAGCCTTTGATACATCGATGGTACCGACGATATCCAGGACAAACAAATTAGTCGAATCGTTTACGAGGACCACCGTGCCGGGCGTAAGACCCTTCTTGTCCTTGATATAAATATCCATATTCTTGCCTTGATAACGACTGGTCAGGATTGACTCGTAGTACTCCTTTTGATAGTCCGCCTTGAGCTTTTGATATTCAGTCATTCCAAAATTTTTGGATGCTTTGTCAACCATCAGAAATTTCAATTTTTCAATGTTCCGGATCAGTTCATCAAATTCCTTGTTTTCCGATTGGTTGAGCATCCGGAGGGTGTTCTTATAAAAATATAGTGAGAGCGACCCATCAAACTCCTTCTGAAGGGCCTGGGTTGTATTGGCCTGACCCATCGCCCAGCCTGAAGTAAAAACGAAAAATATAGCGAGGAAGCGTTTCATAAGGATTGGTTAACAGTGGAGTGATGTGAGAACCTGATTTCACGGAGCGTTCGGAACCCCTATTTCAATGTCACCACTTCAGCGTGTAATACGGGATAAAGAGTCTCATTGTTGTCATCTTGGGTAAGAAAACGGACGTGCCGCGGCTTTTGACCGCAGCACCATCCTCCGTACATCCCGCTACTCATCATTTTTCTTGTCCTTGTCCTTGTCGTCTTTGTCCATCTTGTGCAGCTTGTCCAGGCCGTCGATGTTCATTTTGCTTCCGATCTTCCCGATTTTCTTCAAATCGATATCACCAAACAGGCTGAGCATTTTGAAATCATCGTTACCAGCAGCAATCATTAACAGTTCACTGATCTTACCTGGAGAAGTTTCCTTGATCAAGAATTTCATGTCTTGGTCTTTGTCCCGTACAAACATAAGTTCTTCATAGTCTTTTGGAACAATTGTAAGGGCTTCCTTGTACAATTCACGGGAATCCCTGGCGTCATTCTTGGCCAGGACGCGCAAACCCTTGATCTTGCTGATTGCTTCCAGGATTTCTTTATCATCCGGCTCCTTTACATCCATGTTGGTAAACAGCCCAAACATCTTGCTGCTTACTGTCACCTGTGTAAATTCAGGGTTGTCCTGATACTTACTGAAGAACTTGGAGATTGGATCTCCCTGCGCCTGAGCGGCCATTGACACCACCATCATCACTACTCCCATCATGAACTTTTTCATATTCGTTTTAATTAATGTTTTCACTTTATTTTAAATATTAGCCTTATCGGTACTCTTTGTCTGAATCTTTTTCTCAGCATCATTGAACATCTTAA
>JAYVEZ010000013.1:0-3717 GCA_043773645.1 Cytophagales bacterium | reverse complement strand
CAATGAATGTCCCAAACTCTTCAGGTGAAATCTCTCCCAATCCCTTGAAGCGGGTAATTTCAGGCTTGCTCCCGAGCTTGGCAACCGCTGCCTGTTTTTCAGTTTCGCTGTAGCAGTAAATCGTTTCCTTCTTATTCCGAACACGGAAAAGAGGGGTGTCTAAAATGTAGACATGTCCTGCTTTGACCAGGTCAGGAAAAAATTGAAGGAAGAAGGTCATGAGCAGAAGCCGGATGTGCATGCCATCGACGTCTGCATCCGTTGCTATGATCACTTTGTTATATCGCAGCCCATCCATGCCATCTTCAATGTTCAATGCATGTTGAAGGAGGTTAAACTCCTCATTCTCATAGACTACCTTCTTGGTAAGACCAAAGCAGTTGAGTGGCTTTCCACGCAAGCTGAACACCGCCTGGGTCTCCACATCCCTTGATTTGGTGATGGATCCACTCGCTGAATCTCCTTCAGTGATGAAGACCACCGAAAGTTGGCCTTTTTCCCCCTTCTCATCATCAAAATGGAAGCGGCAATCACGAAGCTTCTTGTTGTGGAGGTTGGCCTTTTTGGCACGCTCATTGGCCAACTTCTTGATACCGGCTATTTCCTTCCTTTCGCGTTCCGACTGAAGTATGCGCTTCAGCATGGCATCTGCCGTTTTTGGATTCTTGTGGAGGTAGATCTCCAGTTCCCTGGAGACAAAATCGCCTACAAAATTCTTCACCGACGCGCCTTCGGGTGCCATGTTCATGGACCCCAGTTTGGTCTTTGTCTGTGATTCAAAGACGGGCTCCTGCACCCTGATGGCAATGGCTGCCACGATGCTGGCACGGATGTCTGCGGCATCAAAGTCCTTCTTGAAGAAGTCGCGCGCACCACGGACGATTCCTTCCCTAAAGGCTGACAGGTGCGTACCTCCCTGGGTCGTGTTCTGTCCATTGACGAATGAGTAATACTCTTCACCGTACTGATTGCCATGGGTAATGGATACCTCAATGTCATCACCCTTGAAGTGAATGATGGGGTAGCAGATATCTTCCACATCGGACTTTTGCTTCAGTAAATCAAGCAGGCCATCCTTGGAATAGAATTTTCGTCCGTTATAATTGATGGTGAGGCCTGCGTTGAGGAAGGCATAGTTCCACATCAGGTCATCCATGTATTCCGGGATGAAATGATAGTTCTTGAACATCGACCCATCCGGTTCAAACTCTACCAGGGTACCATTCCTTTCGCTGCTTTTTGCTACTTTGGGATCGCTGGTGAGAACGCCTTTTTTAAATTCGGCAAGCTTGGTCTGCCCCTCCCTGTAGGCCTGCACTTTAAAGTAATTGGAAAGCGCATTCACCGCCTTGGTTCCAACGCCATTCAAACCTACCGACTTCTGGAAAGCACCTGAATCGTATTTGGCGCCTGTATTGATCTTGGAAACAACATCGACCACTTTGCCCAGGGGAATGCCCCTGCCATAGTCGCGTACCACTACTTTTTGGTCGGTGATTTTGATATCAATGGATTTGCCGTAACCCATCATGTGCTCATCAATGCAGTTGTCCATCACTTCCTTGACAAGCACATAGATGCCGTCATCCTTGGCAGAGCCGTCTCCCAGCTTTCCGATGTACATCCCGGGTCTCATCCGGATGTGTTCACGCCAATCGAGCGACCGGATACTCGCCTCGTTGTATTCAAAAATGTCCTTCGCCATTCAACTTCGGTAGTTAAAACTTACAAATATGATTTCGTTGTCAGGTGCACGAAGACTAAAAAATAGGACACAAATTTTGTGTGCCTGGGTATTCAAAAAAATCTGGTGCGACGCTAACTCTCCTAAGGAAGAGAATTTTGATTTGATTTCCATGAATTCACTAAAAGTTTAAACTACAAATTTTAGAGAAATCAACACCTGCAAGTAACTGATTTTCAAGATGCAATGAGTACTCAATCAAATGCTCTGTTTATTAAAAATTCTTTGGCTGAGGAAATAAACCGGCCAAAGGGAAGACCACAGCACCACCATGCCCAGACTCCCATAAATAACAAAACCAATGCTGTCGTAGCTATATTTTTCCTGGCTGTTGTACACGTTGAGGAATTGGAGGGACACGACGATAAACAAGTTCAGGAAGACCATGAGGCCGTAAAACCACGCCCGGAAATAATCATCCCTGCCAGCATACAACCTGGACATCGCGAATATCAGTGCGTTGAAAAGAGTCAGGATTGCCAGGGTGGTGTAAAATAGAGTGTCACGAGAGATAGCACGATCCTCCCGCAACTGGATATCTGCCGGAAGAGAGGCGTAGACATAAAGAAAAATGGCCACCGTGGCCAGCAACGAAAAAAACCAGACTCCCTTAAAGACTTTGACAATCATACTTTCAGGCTAAAGGGCGCAAGTTAATATTTTGCACGTGCGCTACCTGTTTTTTGCCTTGGTGAACGGTAAATATTCTCCTTCAAACGATAAATAAAAAAACACCCCGGTTCGGTCAAATTTTCCATCAACAAAAATCGATGGCATGCTAAAGCCCGGGACGATCTGGACCCGGTTGTGGTCGATCGCAAAACGAAACCCCGGGTTGATGGTAATCTGATTGCTCCTTGACAGAGTCCCGTCCGCCTTGATATCGGATAAAAAAGAAGAAGTGCCTTCCAACAACCAGGTGAATTTCCTGGTTTGATACCAAATGATGCTGGCACCAATATTCTTGTATTGAAGGTCTTTTTCATAGCTGAGAACCTTGCCACCAGAAAGAGAAGTGGTATATCGATCTGCCGATGAAATGTAGGTGTAACCAAGATTGTAGTTTGTTACAATCTTGTGCGACAATCGTTTGGTGATGGCCAGGCTGATCTTCCCTCCCATCCCACCGGTGCCTTGCCCGTTGATCGCCTTGCCGGTGGGAAGAATTACGCTGAAACCAGGAACCACCATGGCCCAGTCCTTCTTCCCGGTTACCATATAATTATATTCAATGTTGATGTCGCCCAGGCCATTGCTTTTCTCTCCCGAGGCCGGTGAATTCAGCACCTGGTAGGGAACCGTGTAACTGATCTGGTGACGCAAGTGGCTGATGGGAATATCCTGACTGAAGGTGTAGAGAAAATCTCCGCCACGGATATTGTCAAAGTAAAAATTGGAGACGTACTGTGTGATCCCCTTCTCCTGGTTGATGGCTTCTTCCATGAAGAAAGAATTATCTTCAAAAGCAGGTTGACCGTAATACAGATAGCTTCCCTTCCTGGGAATATCTTTAAACTCTTCAGATTGGCCATACACCATGGTACACGAAACCAAAAAAAAGAATAGCCAGGCGAAAGGTTTCATCCAATGGCCAATATTACTCATTCTGGGAAGAATAAAGACAGCCGACAAATGATCTCCGCGTAAGCATTTTTTAAACTATTTTTACAAGATTCTGCGAAGCAATGAATTTTCAAAGCACTAATCCATGAACCTCAACCCCATTGTTTTATCAATCCCAATTTTCTTTATTCTGATAGGGATTGAATTGGTGGTGGAGCGTTTCACCCACCGCAAACTCTACCGGTTGCCGGACGCCATCGCGAATTTGAGCTGTGGAATTACCTCACAATTATCCGGATTGTTTATGCGGGTTCTTGCCATTGGCGTTTATGAAATAGTGTATTCGAACTTCGCCCTGTTTACCATGGACAAAACCTGGCTCTACTGGCTTGGACTGTTTCTGTTAACTG
>JAYVEZ010000012.1:0-6489 GCA_043773645.1 Cytophagales bacterium | reverse complement strand
TAGGAAATGACCTCCTGAAAAAGGGATCAGACTTCAACTCATTCAGGAGATTCTGATGGACATGCCCGCGAAGCGCAATTTTGGCATCACGATCGAAGTATTGATTTGGTACCTTCGACCTCACCAGTTGATCGATCAAGGTATTTCCTGGACCAGTATCTGTTACAAAAACTTTTCGTGGATCCTGACCGCCTGGCAAGAATGTGAAATTGCCAATGCCCCCGATGTTGAGCAATACCCTGTTCTCAGTTTTGTGTGACAGCAACAGATAATCACCATACACTGCAAGGGGCGCTCCTTCTCCACCCTTTGCGATATGTTTTTGACGAAAGTCACTCACGGTAATGATCCCGGTGGAGACTGCAATGTGGTCGCCATCACCTATCTGCAAGGTTGCATTGATGGCCTCCTCGGGGTGAAGAGAAGCGGGTGTGTGAAATACCGTTTGCCCATGGGAGGCGATCAAATCAATTTTTTTTGGATTACAAGCCCACTTTTTCAAACAAGCCAGCACCACCTTACCATGAAGGCTTCCAATCCATGCGTTCAGGACACAAAGTTTTTCAAAATCCACCTGACGCCTGGCGAAAATTTCCAGTATTTTCGATTTAACCTCCTTCGAGTACGGCACAGTTACAAACTCCAGCAGCTTGATCCGTGTTCGAAGCCCATGACCCGAAAGTTTGCACAGCGCAACATCCAAACCATCCAGGGAGGTGCCAGACATCAGGCCAATGATGTGGCGATCCTTTCGGGCTGCGATTTTAAATAGTCTGGAGAGATTATTATTCATGGACAATTGTAAAAATAAGCCTTCCCATCAAATCGCGGTCTATTTTCAAATGGATAATTGCAATTTATTGGCAAGGCTGGTTCAGCGGTACAGATCATTGCATTGGCCTTCCCGCCCCTTACCTTTGGCCCATGAATAGTTTCCGTACAGAACTGTCGCCGACGCCTGAAAAAAGTAAAATAGATCACCCGTCCCGTATCCTCACAATTGGTTCTTGCTTCTCAGATTCAATTGGAAACAAGCTGAAAGAGAACAAATTTGAGACACTGGTTAATCCATTTGGAACAGTCTATAACCCTGTATCCATTCACGAACTCCTCACCCATGCCTGCGTGCAAACATATCCACCAAAAAACACCCACGTTTATCACCAGGGACTCTACTTCAATTATCAGTTTCATTCAAAATTCTTCGCCGAACAAGAAGCGGAACTAACCCGGAAAATTCGAGTGGCCATTGACGGGTGTCATCAGTTTATCAAAGATTCCCGGGTGCTTATTATCACCTACGGAACCGCCTTTGTCTATCAAAGAATCGATACCCATGAAATAGTCGCTAATTGTCATAAGATGCCCGGTTCGGAATTTAAGAAGCGCCTGCTCGGCATAGAAGAGATTGTTTCAAGCTTCGGGTCTATGAATAAAATTATCAAGGACAATTTATCTATTGAGAAAATTATTCTCACGGTCAGTCCCGTAAGGCATCTTAAAGATTCGCTGGAGCTAAACAGCCTAAGTAAATCGGCACTCAGGGTCGCTTGTCAAAAAATAGTTGACCAATTTCCAATGACTGAGTATTTCCCTTCCTATGAGATCATGATGGATGACCTCCGTGACTATCGGTTTTATAAGGCTGATATGATCCACCCAACAGAACTGGCGGAAGACTATATCTGGAAAAAATTCTCGCTAACATACTTTTCCAAATCAACCGTTGAGCTTTTGAAGCTATGGGATGGTATCAAAAAGGCCATCAGCCATCGACCGCTTCAGGCCACTAGCAGTTCCCACAAAGCATTCATTGAAGAAACGATCGTGCGGTTAGAAGAGCTAAGGGAACAAATTGATATTGAAGAAGAACTCTCACAACTCAAATCCCAACTACAATCTCAAATACCCAGTGCCTAACGCCCAGTTCCCCGTACCCAATTCCCAACCCCTGACGTCCAATGTCCAATTCCCATACCAATCGCCTTGCCCTCGCCACCAGTCCATACCTGCTGCAACACGCACACAATCCTGTCGATTGGTTTGAGTGGGGAAATGAAGCATTGACGAAAGCACATGCCGAGAACAAACCAATTCTGGTAAGTATTGGATATTCCTCCTGTCATTGGTGTCATGTGATGGAGCGCGAGTCCTTTGAAAACGAAACCATCGCACAGATCATGAACGAACACTTTGTATGCATCAAAGTGGATCGTGAAGAGCGACCTGACATAGATCAAATCTACATGGACGCTGTGCACGCGATGCAACAGCATGGTGGCTGGCCGCTCAATGTCTTTCTTACTCCTGAACAAAAGCCGTTTTACGGAGGCACTTACTTTCCACCGAAGAATTGGTCGCAACTGCTTCTCCAGATTAATCGGGCCTTTAAACAAAAGAGGGATGAGATAGATAAATCCGCATCGGACTTCTGCCAGCACCTGCAAACCAGTGATCTGCAACGATTTGCCCGCGAACCCGGGCTCGAAAAATTCAAGCTGGAAAGCCTTGATAGTATGTTTGGTATCCTACACTCCCGATTTGATGCCACGTGGGGGGGCATTGAAAAGGCACCCAAGTTTGTCATGCCTTCCATATGGCATTTTCTTTTGAGATACTATTCCATAACCAAAAATCAGCAGGCGCTCAATATGGTGACCCTTACCCTTCAGAAGATGTCCATGGGCGGAATCTATGACCAGCTGGGAGGCGGGTTCTCACGATACTCGGTAGATGCTGAGTGGTTTGCTCCTCATTTTGAAAAAATGCTTTATGACAATGCTCAGTTGTTAAGTCTATGCGCTGAAACTTACTCTATTAGAAAAGATGATAGTTTGAAAAATATTGTTTATGAAACAGTTGGGTGGCTGGAAAGGGAGATGATGCATCCCGAGGGTGGCTTTTACTCTGCACTGGATGCTGACAGTGATGGCGAAGAAGGTAAGTTCTATACATGGACCTGGGATGAACTGATGGAAGTACTTTCCAAACATGATGTCACACCGGAATACTTCAATGCAACACCGGAAGGAAACTGGGAGCACGGTCGCAATATTCTGATCAGAGCGGACAACGACGGTTGGTTCATGACCGACTTCAACATCAACAAACACGATCTGCACATCCAGGTGAGTCAAGGAAAAAAGAAACTATTAGAGGCCCGCTCCAGGCGTATACGACCCAGCCTTGATGACAAAGTACTCATGGGATGGAATGCCATGATGTTACAAGGACTGACCGATGCGTACAAGGCATTTGGTGACAGGAAATTTTTGGATCTAAGCTTACAATGTATTTCGTTTCTCGAAAAAAATATGATAGATGGGGAAAGGATTTACAGGGCATTTAAAAATAAACACTCTCAAACGGAAGGATTTTTGGAGGACTATGCATTCCTGATCAAGGCCTACACTTCCCTGTACGAAGTCACATTCAATGAAGGGTGGCTTACAAAAGCCTCTCGCTGGTGTGATTATGTGATCAACCACTTCTACGATGAATCTGAAGGTTTTTTTCATTTCACTTCAGGCACAGCGGAACATCTTATTGCCAGAAAAAAAGAAATATTTGACAATGTGATCCCATCATCCAATTCTGTCATGGCGCGGAACCTTTTTCATTTAGGTGTCATCCTGGACCGTGAAGATTGGAAAAAAATGGCGACGGACATGACCTCACGACTGGCGGATCTCATTGCATCAGAGCCCGGCTATATGTGCCATTGGGGAATTTTATTTTCAGAAATCACCCAAGGCATGACCGAGGTTGTTGTAGTCGGCAATGAAGCAGAGAAACAGAGACAGGGGCTTCATCAACACTACCTTCCGTTTGCACTGGTGATGGGGGCCGCAACGAGCAGCACGCTACCGCTCTTTCAGGGCCGGGAGAGCAAGGGAGAGAAAACTTTGATCTACGTGTGCTTCAACAAGACGTGCAAACTTCCCGTTGAGCGCTTGGAAGAAGCATTGCTACAACTTCAAAACAAGTAATTGAAATGAAGAAGTCGTTCATCTCATTAAGTTTTATCCTCCTCTCTTGTTCCACCCATGAAGTTGCACCTCCGATTCCTTTGCTGCCTGTGCCCAGCAAAAGCCAGCTGGCGTGGCACCGGATGGAGATGAATGCCTTCGTACACTTTACTACCAACACTTTTACGGGTAAAGAATGGGGTTATGGAGATGAAAGCCCCCTCGTGTTCAATCCTTCTGAGCTGAACGCAGAACAATGGATGAGTACATTTAAAGACGCCGGGTTTAAAGGCGTCATCCTCACCTGCAAGCACCACGATGGTTTCTGCCTTTGGCCCAGCCAGTACACCAAGCATTCCGTGAAAGGAAGTCCCTGGAAGAATGGCAAAGGGGATGTTGTGAAAGAAGTGGCGGACGCTTGCCGGAAATACGGGCTTTCATTTGGGATTTATTTGTCCCCCTGGGACCGCAACCACAAAGACTATGGAACACCTGCCTATGTTGAGTATTACCGCAATCAATTACAAGAGCTGTTTGCGCAATACGGCCCTGTATTTGAAATGTGGTTTGACGGAGCCAATGGTGGAGATGGTTATTATGGTGGAACCCGTGAGAAGCGAAAGATTGATGGCGCCACCTATTATGACTGGCCAAAGACGCTCAACATGGTGCGCGCACTAGAACCCAATATCATTTTCTTCAGTGATGCAGGGCCAGGAGTTCGATGGGTGGGCAATGAAAGGGGTTTTGCCGGAGAGACCAACTGGAATACCATTTCACCGGATACACTCTTCGCCGGCAAAGGAGGCATTGAGCAATTGCTGAATACAGGATCTGAGCATGGCACTTCATGGATACCGGCGGAAGTGGATGTTTCAATCCGGCCTGGATGGTTCTATCATCAAGAGGAAGATTCGCTTGTTAAGTCTCCATCACAACTCTTTGAAATCTATTTAACCTCCGTCGGCAGAGGTTCCACACTATTACTCAATGTCCCGCCAGACCGCAGGGGACTCCTTCATGAAGAGGACGTGAAGGCATTGAAAGGGTTTAGGTCGTTGTTGAACAAGGAATTCAAGATGAATCTGGTAGAGAAGGCTGATGTGAAGGCTAGCTCATTCCGCGGCAAGGCGAAGCGGTTCTCACCGATGTGTCTTACCGATGGAAATCCCGAAACTTACTGGTCAACGGATGATGACATTATCAGTGGCTCAATTGAAATTGACCTGCAGGGTAAAAAGTTGATTCACTATATCATGCTCCAAGAGTACATCACGCTGGGCCAAAGGGTAAAATCATTTACTCTGGAAGGATGGAGAGACAATCAGTGGCAGATAATTTTCAATGGCTCAACGATTGGGCACAAAAGGATTGTGAGGATTAAACCCATTGAAATAGAAAAGATTAAAATCAATTTTATTGATTCGAAGGCCAGTTTGGCCATCTCCAATGTTGAAGTTTACTAAAGACTTGTTGGGCTAAAGCCGTCATCTTTTATTAACCCAATTGTGTCTACCCCATTAACTTCCTACTTTTAGCTCGGTGGAAATTTTTGATCAACAAGAAGGCCTGCAAACCCTTTTCGCAGAACTGGTGCTCCCGGTTCCCGTTCCAAAATTGTTTACCTACCGGGTTCCGGCTGCCTTCAATGACCAGGTGAGGACCGGGCAGCGGGCGATCGTTCCGTTTGGTCAGCGTAAAATTCTGACAGGCGTAATTGCCAAATTGCATCACCAGCCTCCCACCGAATACGAAGCCAAGTACCTCCTAGAGTTGCTCGACGATACAGAAATCATCACCCCCCTTCAGTTCCAACTTTGGGAATGGATGGCGGGCTATTATATGTGCACGGTGGGCGAGGTCATGAATGCCGCCCTTCCGTCAGGTTTAAAACTCTCGAGCGAATCCATGGTGCAACTTCACCCTGCCTTTACCCTGGAGGAGAGTTCGTTTGATTTCTCTGAAAAAGAAAGGCTGCTGCTTAACCACCTGAAGTCTGAGTCAATGCCATACTCAGAGGCTGCGACCCTGCTGGGGGTGAAGTCCATTTACAGCATTCTTAAGTCCCTCAGTTCAAAGGAAGCCATTCTTCTCTTTGAGAAGGTAAAGGAGAAATTCAAACCCAAGACAGAAAAGCGGATACGCCTATCTTCAGATTTTCTACAAAAAGCGAAACTCGAACCCCTGTTTGAGACCCTTGCATCCAAGCCAAAACAAGAAGCGGTACTTTTAAAATATCTGCAGCAAGTGCCGGTATTTCAGGACACAGGCCTCAATGAAAAAGGAATCGGCCGAACAGAAATACTTGGCACTGATGTTTCTGAATCTTCATTGAATACCCTGCTGAAGAATAAAATTCTTGAAGAGTTTGAAATCGTGGTGCCAAGATTTGGTTTTGATGATGCGGCGGTGGTACATCCCTTGTTGTTGAGCGAAAAACAGGAAGACGCGAGGAACAAAATTCTGGACAGTTTTGAGAAACAGGGAGCGGCCCTTCTCCATGGCATCACCAGCAGTGGAA
>JAYVEZ010000011.1:0-5241 GCA_043773645.1 Cytophagales bacterium | reverse complement strand
TGCCCGGGGGCGTCGATCCACACGTGCACCTCGACATGCCTTTCATGGGGACATTCTCCAGCGATACCCATGAGACAGGCACCCGGGCGGCACTGCATGGGGGCACGACCACTGTGATTGATTTTGTGCTTCAGAAGCAAGGGCATTCACTGACTGAGGCACTTGCGGAGTGGAATTACAGGGCGCGTGGCACGGCTGTGGGTGATTATAGTTTTCACATGGCGGTCACTGACTATAATGAGGGAACAAAAGCGGAAATAAGGAAAATGGTGGAGGAAGAGGGGATTACCTCTTTCAAGACTTTCATGGCTTACAAAGGTGCACTCATGATTGATGACCGGCAAATGGTAGGCCTCATGCAAGAGGTGAAGAAACAGGGTGGAATGGTAACCGTGCATGCAACGAACGGAGATATGATTGACTACCTCGTGGCGAAACACCGCGCCGAAGGAAAGCTATCACCGCTCTATCATTATCTATCCCAGCCTGAAGTAACTGAAGCGGAAGCGAGTAACCGCTTTGCCGAAATGATTCACTATACCGGTTGCCCTGGATACATTGTGCACATGACCTGCGAAGGTGCATTGAATGCCATACGCAGAGCCACCGCCCGGAATCAAAAGGTATTTGTCGAAACCTGTATCCAATATCTTCTATTGGATGCTTCGCTCTACGAAAAAGACTTTGACGGGGCCAAATGGGTCATGAGTCCACCCCTCCGAGAGAAGAAGGATCAGGCGACCCTGTGGGCAGGTATCAACCAGGGTCTTGTGCAGGTTGTGGCCACAGACCATTGCCCATTTAAGTGGGAGCAAAAGAAAATGGGAGAGAAAGATTTTTCGAAAATACCCAATGGCCATCCAGCCATCGAACACCGCATGGAGTTGTTGTATAGTGAAGGAGTAACAAAGGGAAAGATTTCACTTAACAAGTATGTCGAGGTAACATCCACGAATCCAGCTAAAATATTTGGTATGTTTCCCCGCAAAGGAACCATCGCCGTTGGGTCAGACGCGGACATTATTTTAGTCGATCCGAATGCCACCCATAAACTTTCGGCATCCACCCACCATATGAATGTAGATTATTCAGCCTATGAAGGTTGGCCCCTGACTGGCAAGGTGAAGACCGTTTTGCTCAGGGGACAAATTGCCATCGAAAAGGGAAAGTGTTTACTCTCAAAAGGATATGGTAAATTTATCAAGAGAAACAAAGTATCATCCATCATCTAGAACCCAGAATCCTAAACCCTGAACTCAGAACCCTAAACTATTGACCTATGCCACGAATGATCAAGTCCGGTCTTATTCAAATGAGCATCCCCATGACCGAAGGTGAAGGGACCATTGCGGAAATCAAGGAGGCAATGCTGCTAAAGCATATACCGTTTATCGAAGAGGCCGGGAAGAAAGGTGTGCAGATACTTTGCATGCAGGAGATATTTACCACGCCTTATTTTTGCACGGGGCAGGACAAAGCATGGTACGCTTCCGCGGAAACTGTTCCGGGACCAACAACGGAGCGAATGGCTGTGTACGCAAAGAAGTATAATATGGTGATGATCGTTCCCATCTATGAAAGGGAGCAAGCTGGATTCTTTTACAATACCGCTGCCGTGATCGATGCTGATGGGACCTACTTGGGAAAGTATCGAAAGAACCATATTCCTCAGACCTCTGGATTTTGGGAGAAGTTCTTCTTCAAGCCAGGCAACTTGGGCTATCCTGTTTTCAAGACACGATATGCTACGATTGGCGTTTACATATGTTATGACCGCCATTTTCCTGATGGTGCGCGATGCCTGGGGTTGAATGGTGCCGAGATTGTGTACAACCCTTCAGCAACTGTAGCCGGGCTCTCACAATATTTGTGGAAACTGGAACAGCCGGCACACGCTGCCGCCAATGGATATTTCATGGGTTGCATCAACCGGGTTGGCTATGAAAAACCCTGGAACGTCGGGAAATTTTATGGTACTTCTTACTTCGTCGATCCCCGCGGACAAATTTTTGCGCAAGCATCCGAAGACAAGGATGAATTGCTGGTGGCGGACTTTGACCTGAATATGATTGAAGAAGTAAGGAATGTATGGCAGTTCTTCAGGGACCGCAGGCCGGAGACGTATGGCAAACTTGTTGAGCTCTAATTCAATGGTTAATTGTCAATGGTCAACTGTTAATGAAAATCCGTCCTTCATGAGTGATCCATTAATCATTAATCATTGATCATTAACAATTATTAAAGTGGCAATCACAAATAATCGTTTATCCTATTCTGAATACAGTGAGAACTTCGCTGACATCCATCCGCCCTTTGAATCAAAGGAGGCGGCCCTGATTGAGGCGAACCGTTGTTTGTTTTGCTACGATGCACCCTGCACCAAGAGTTGTCCTACCGGTATCAATGTCCCCAAATTTATAAAGCAGATCACGACCGATAACGTCAAAGGATCAGCCCACACGATTTTTGAATCGAACATCATGGGGGCCGGATGCTCCAAAGTATGCCCTGTGGAGAAATTGTGTGAGGGTTCTTGTGTTTTCAATTTACTGGAGGAGGCTCCAATCTCCATCGCACGACTGCAACGGTATTCAACGGAGAAGGCAATGGAGAAAAAGTGGAAACTCTTTGAACGCAAGCCTTCTGCAGGAAAGAAAGTAGCTGTGGTTGGAGCTGGTCCTGCAGGGTTGAGTTGTGCCCATGTACTCGCCCGCGAGGGAGTGGATGTCACGATCTATGAAAAAGAAGGAAAAGGTGGAGGCCTGATGACCTATGGCATCGCAGCCTACAAAGTAACTCCTGAATTCTGCGAAGAGGAGGTGGAATACATTACTTCTCTGGGCGGGATCCAAATTAAGTACAATCAGGAACTGGGCAAGTCAATCACCCTGGCCGAATTGCAAAAGCAATATGACGCGGTGTACCTCGGCATCGGCGTAGGACTGGCGAGAAGGTTGGGAATTCCAGGCGAAGAGTTGAACGGTGTGGTGGATGCCATTGGATTCATCTATAACATCAGAACCAGATCGCACCAGGATGTTGCAGTCGGCGATAAAGTGGCCGTGGTTGGTATGGGTATGACCGCCATCGATGCGGCCACACAAGCGAAACGACTGGGTGCGAAGGAAGTCACACTCGTCTATCGCAGGACGCAAGAAGAGATGCCATGCACAGAAACGGAACTCAACCTGGCCAAGCTGGACGGTTGTTCCATTCAATGGCTGGCATCACCCCGTGAGATTATTGGAGAAAATGGAAAGGTGAAGCACCTGCTCTGCAACATCATGAAAATGGGACCGCCCGATTCCAGTGGTCGCCGCACACCAGTTGAAACAGGTGAAACGCTGACGCTGAACGTTGATATGGTTATCAAAGCGGCAGGACAAATTCCTTTTGAAGGCTTGGTGGATCAGAGTGGTATTGAAAATAAATCCGGAAAAATTACCATTGACAAGAATGGAGCAACCAACCTCAAGGGTGTTTTCGCTGGGGGTGATTCCGTCAATGGAGGTAAGGAAGTAGTGGATGCGGTGCAGGCTGGGAAGGAAGGGGCGATGGGAATTCTTAATTACTTGGGTGTTGAAATATAAATAATGAATTCATTGAAGTTTATGCTTAATGTTGAATGCTAAATATTGGGTGTTAAATGCTAAATGTTAAATGGAGAGGGAGAATAAGATATTGGATACGACCTTTGATTTTTTTGTTTGTGATCGGTTTCTATAAAGTACTGGTTCAGCAGGGCGCGTATCTTATGTCGAAATAATTATTAAAAAGTGGAACAAGTATAGGGGCAAATGTTGAAGAGGCTAATGCAGCCCAAACGAAGAGAGACTTCACAATGAAGATGTCCATTGCATCAAAAGAGGCTAGGGGAACACGTTATTGGTTGAGACTTCTGGAAAGAAGTCAACTCGTGAAGCATGATTATTCATCTTACCTTATAGCCATCGAATCCATCATTAGAGTCCGCACGAATATCGTCAAGACAAGCCAGGAATCTTTAACCAAATGAACACTCAGGAACCGGAACGAACATTTAGCATTTAACACCTAACACTTAATATTTTTTGCAATGGCCGATATCTCAACGAACTTTCTCGGTATAAAATCTCCCAACCCCTTCTGGCTGGCGAGTGCTCCCCCAACAGACAAAAAGATCAATGTGTTGCGGGCTTTCGAGGCAGGGTGGGGTGGTGTCGTCTGGAAAACACTGGGGAGCCAGGTGAAGAATGTCTCATCGAGGTATTCTGCGGTGGACTTCAATGGTACCCGGGTCATGGGTTTTAATAACATAGAGTTGATCAGTGACCGTCCCCTGGACCTCAACCTTCGCGAGATCGCCGAGTGCGTAAAACTTTTTCCGGACCGTGCCATGATTGTTTCTCTGATGGCGGACAACTCGAGGGGAAAATGGCATGAATTGATTTCTCAAGTGGAAGATACAGGGGCACATGGGCTGGAATTGAATTTCGGTTGTCCTCATGGGATGACCGAGCGGGGCATGGGGGCTGCCGTGGGGCAGGATCCTGAGATAGCCAGAATGGTGGTGGAGTGGGTTATGGAGAAGGCAACCATACCGGTCATCACCAAACTCACACCCAATGTGCATTCGGTCGTTCCAACGGGAAGGGCAGCGGTTGAAGCTGGCTCGAATGCGCTGTCGCTCATCAACACAATTCAATCGGTCACAGGCATCGATCTGGATACCCTGGTTCCCAATCCGAATGTTGCGGGTAAATCTATTTTTGGTGGATACTGTGGCCCGGCAGTAAAACCCATCGCGCTAAAAATGCTTGCCACCATCAGCCAGGACCCGGTCACATCCAAAGTACCCATTTCAGGCATTGGTGGCATCAGTACATGGAAGGATGCAGCTGAATTCATGCTGCTGGGCGCCACCACGGTGCAAGTGTGTACGGCCGTTATGAAACATGGCTTCCGGATCGTGGAGGACCTGTGCGAAGGATTGAACAACTGGATGGATGAAAAGGGATTTAAAACCATTGATGACTTTGTTGGAAAGTCCGTGCCCAACCTCACGCATTGGGAGGACCTGGACATCAACTATCACATTGTGGCGAGGATCAACCCCGATAAATGCATTCATTGCGGTCTGTGCTATATAGCCTGTGAAGATGCGTCGCACCAATCAATAAGGATTGAGCAAGGCAAGCCATACAATACTTACACCATCAAAGAGGAGGAATGTGTGGGATGCAATCTTTGCAAACTCGTATG
>JAYVEZ010000010.1:0-5189 GCA_043773645.1 Cytophagales bacterium | reverse complement strand
ACAATTTCAATTCGGATGGCTGGATGAAAACCTGGGCTGGAGCACCTTGGTTACTTCAGCGTTCTTTTTTTACATCGCCTACCGGTTTGATCACCTGGGAGTTTTGTCGATGGCGATTGCAGCGCTCGCATCCTTCTGGAGCATCAGCGTGTCGCCACAGAAATGGTACAGTGGAAATTTTTTCTCAGACTCACATTTGCATATTACAGCCATTGTCTTCAGCACGGCACTTACAGCCATTGCGTTGTTGTTGGATAGGAGGGCGATGAAAGCACACTTTACTTTTACATACCTTAATTTTAGCTTGCTGATATTTTTTATTGGGTCCATTGCGGGAATGTTCATAGAAAAGAAATCCGGCTATTTTATGCTGCTCGTCTACGCTGGTTGCACATTGGCTTACTACGTCGCCCGATGGAAGAAATCATTTCTATTCTTACTGTACGCCTTTCTGGCTGGATATATTGGTACCACGTATCTCTTGTCAGAAACAATTTTTCGGGGAGAAGGGGAGTTGTGGTTTTATTATTCAATTCTTTCATGCGGAGGATTTGTGTACTTCATTATCAAGTACAGGAATCTTTTCAGACAAGAGCCATGAAGACCGCTTATTCAACAGAGTCAGTACTCAACCTGGCGCTCCTGAAAGAGACTAAAAGGTGGCTTAAGCATGGCCTGCTGGATGCAACGCAATTTGAGAGAATCCGTGAGGCATATAAAACCCCTTTTTATCATCCCAACCTAATCATTAGACTCCTCTTGTTTGTCGCAACCCTGATTGCCTTGTCGGGAGTAACCGGATTGTTTTTCCTGTTTCTGGGAGAGCTTGGCGAGACTGTGTTATATATGGCAGCAATCGTCTATGGTATTGCATCTTTTTATGTATTGGAAAGGCTCTTCATAAGAAACAACCACTATAAATCGGGTGTCACGGAAGCCATCATGTACCACGCCTGCGGCTTTGTGATCGGTGGTTTTTTTGATTTTAACCCGGGCGTGATCTTAATGGCCAGTACCCTTGTGTTTGGTTTTTCTGCCATCCGCTACCTTGACTTAATTTCTACCCTGGCTGCGCTGCTTTCCTTTGCGGGAATATTGTTTTATGAATGTTATCAGGCTGGTGGGATTTTCAGACAGGTCATACCATTTGTTTTCATCGTTGCTTTTACAACTGTCTATTTTGTTGCAAAACTGTTTGGAAAAAGGCCCGGCCTTAGACTGTGGAGATACAACATATTGATTGTTGAAACTATGTGCCTCTTGTTGGTGTACCTGGGTGGCAATTACCTGGTGGTGCGCGAACTCAGCATAACCTTGATGGGCCTGGTCTTTGAACCAGGACAAGACATTCCCTTTGCTTTCCTATTTTATGTCCTTACCGTGGTCATTCCATGGAGCTTTTTGTACTTCGGAATCAAAAATAAAGACAAGGTCTTGCTTCGCGTCAGCCTGGTTGCGCTGGCTGGTTCGGTGTTTACTTTTAAATACTATTATAACCTGGGTCATCCGGAAATTACCCTCACCATCGCCGGCGTAGTTTTGTTACTTATGGCCATCGCACTTCTGGGCTATCTGAAGACCGTACGCTATGGCTTCACCCGGGAAAATCTACTTACTGAAAAGTGGGGGGTTGGCAATGTGGAGGCCTTCATTATTTCTCAAACGATGGGTGGAAATCTGGTGACGACAGATACCTCTTTCAAGCCTGGCGGAGGAACGTTTGGCGGAGGCGGCGCAAGCGGGGATTTTTAAAGAATACGCTCTATTGAACAAGACTTCATCATTAAAATCAAACTCTATGAAAATTATTGGATTAATCCTCTTATGCGCACTGTCACTCTTTCACGCAAGTGCCCAAAAACAAAAACCGAACCCAAACAAGGAGATTGTCTTGAAGTCTGTTGACAAGCATCAACAAGAACTAATTTCGATCAGTGACAAAGTCTGGGCCTATGCAGAGACGGCATTGAAAGAGTATAAGTCCTCCAAAGAACTTGCAGACTATGCCGAGGGACAGGGATTTAGGGTAAAGCGGGGTGTTGCAGGGATGCCAACAGCCTTTACGGCGGAGTATGGTTCCGGCAAACCCGTGATCGGCATCATGGGGGAATACGATGCATTGCCAGGGATATCGCAAAAAGCACAACCTACCAGGGAAGTGTTGGAAGTGGGCGCGGCAGGGCAGGGTTGCGGCCATAATTTATTTGGTGCCGGTAGCCTGGGGGCGGCAGTGGCTATAAAAGAGTTGATTCAACAAGGAAAGTTAAAAGGCACCATACGTTTTTACGGAACTCCTGCCGAAGAGGCCGTGGGTGGTAAAATATACATGGCCAGGGAGGGACTCTTCCGCGACATAGACATTTGTCTTGACTGGCATCCGGATGTAAAAAATGCAGCGCTTACCCAGAGTTCACAGGCGATGGTTGATTTCATAGTTGAATTCAAAGGCAAGGCCGCTCATGCTGCTGCCGATCCTTGGAATGGAAGAAGTGCCGTGGATGGACTGGAGTCATTCACCGATGGAGTCAATATGTTGCGCGAACATGTTCGCCCAAGCGTTAGAATGCATTATGCGATTGTCGCCGGCGGTGATGTGCCCAACGTTGTTCCCGAGTATGCCAAAATATGGATGTGGGTGAGGGATTCGAAGCGGAGCGGAGTAGAAGAAGTATTTGCCCGTGTGCAGGAGATTGCCAAAGGTGCAGCGATGGTCGCAGGTGTTGAATCAAAAGTGACGGTACAAACAGGCGATTACGAATTGCTGGTTAATCGCACAGGTGCGGGAGCACTGCAAAAGAATTTGGAAATACTGGGCCCCATCGTTTACACGCCTGAGGAAATTGCTTTTGCAAAAAAGATACAAGAGGTACAAGGAGGAGAACAGACTGGTCTTGATGGAAAGATATACCCACTGAGAGAAACACTTGAACATCCTGCCGGAGGCTCTACGGACGTCGGGGATATCAGTTGGATTGTTCCTGAAATTACGCTGCAGGCTACAACAGCACCCGCCAACACGGCATGGCACGGATGGTCCGTAGTAGCTTGCGGAGGTATGTCCATTGGACACAAGGGAATGCTGCTGGCGGCCAAGTCCCTTGCCATGACCATGGTTGATCTTTTTGAAAACGAGCAGCTTCGAAAGGATGTCCGTGCTGAATTTGACCAGCGCAAAGGAGGGCACGTGTATAAATCATATATACCCGATGGCCCACCTCCGTTGCCCAATCAGAAATAAAAAATTCGAGACATGAAATCAAAACACGCCTTATTACTTGGGTTGGTGATTCTTGCTTTTGGATCACAAACCATCGCTCAAAGGAAAAGTAATCCCAACAAAGATGCGGTGATCAAGTCGGTTGAATCGCGACAATCGGACATGATTGCCATGAGCGACAAGATTTGGGCCTATGCAGAAACGGCCTTGAAGGAAAAACAGTCATCGAAGCTCCTCGCTGACTATGCAGAAGCTCAAGGTTTTATAGTCGAGCGGGGTGTTGCGGGCATGCCAACGGCCTTTATAGCGACTTATGGTTCGGGAAGACCGATTGTAGGCATCCTGGGAGAATATGATGCGCTGCCTGGGATATCGCAAAAATCACAACCAGTGAAAGAGCCTTTGGTAACAGGTGCCGCAGGCCACGGTTGTGGTCATAATCTTTTTGGAGTAGCCAGTCTGGCATCTGCCATCAGCATCAAGGAATTGATTCAGCAGGGAAAACTAAAGGGCACGATCCGTTTTTATGGAACACCCGCTGAAGAGGCTGTGGGTGGAAAGGTGTACATGGCACGGGATGGCTTATTCAACGATCTGGATGTTTGTTTTGACTGGCATCCAGGGACTGAGATTCAGTCAGGTACCCAGAGCTCAAGGGCCATGGTGGATTTTATAGTTGAGTTCAAAGGCAAAGCCGCACATGCTGCCGCAGATCCATGGAATGGAAGGAGTGCCGTCGACGGACTTGAGTCGTTTACAGATGGAGTCAATATGCTGCGTGAGCATGTCAAACCAACGGTTCGTATGCACTATGCCATTGTAGCTGGGGGAGATGTGCCCAATGTGGTTCCCGAGTATGCTAAAATCTGGATGTGGATACGGGACTCCAAACGAGATGGAGTTCAATCCGTTTTTGATCGTGTACAGGAGATCGCAAAAGGTGCGGCGATTATTGCGGGAGTGGAATCAAAGCTCAGTGTCATCGGTGGCGATTATGAAGTAATGGTGAACCGCACCGGCGCAGAAGCGATGCAAAAGAATCTTGAGCAGCTGGGTGCTGTTACTTACACAGAAGAGGAAAATATTTTTGCTAGGAAGATTCAGGAAGCAAGCGGAGTTCCGGTAGTGGGTCTTGATGGAAAAATATATCCAATCGTCGCGACGAACGAAGATCCTTCAGGTGGGTCATCCGATGTAGGAGATGTAAGCTGGATTGTTCCTGAAATTCGATTGCGGGTCACTACCGGTGCCAAGGGAGCACCGTGGCATGCTTGGGCGGAAGTAGCCTGCGCAGGAATGTCCATTGGACACAAGGGAATGATCTTTGCGGCCAAAGCAATGGGGATGACCATGGTCGATATGTTTGAGAGTGAGCAACTCAGAAAGGATGTTCGGGCTGAATTCGAACAACGCAGAAACGGCCACATCTTCAAGCCGTATATCCCCGATGGACCACCACCCATACCGAATGAAACGCCAAAGAATTGATTTATCACAAAAACCCGGAATCCTTCTCTGGGTTTTTTAATTTTAGCTCATCCCTGGCTCCTTCGTTTCAGCCTGAAGCGGAGAGAAGTCAAGTGTAACAACGAAAGGCTACCACCAACCCAATGCAAAAAATTCTTACTCTATTGTTGAGTGCCATCACATTTTCCGTTGCGGCACAAACCCTTCCTTCTTTTGAGCAAGTCCTTTCTTTGCGAAGTGTTGGAGCTCCGGTGTTGTCACCGGATGGAAAACTGGTAGCATTTACCGCACAGACCACTGACTGGAATGAAAACAGATTTGACATTGAAATTTGGATTTCCAGGGATGGCAAAGCACCGGTGCAACTTACCAACACCCTAAAGGGGAGCAGCACAAACCCTTCTTTCTCTCCTGATGGACAATGGATAGCGTTCATGGCAGACCGCGGCAGCAAGACACAGATTTATGTAATGCGTACAGAAGGTGGTGAAGCACGTTCGGTGAC
>JAYVEZ010000009.1:0-10873 GCA_043773645.1 Cytophagales bacterium | reverse complement strand
GTCCACTTGTAAACGGTTGCCACGTGTAACATTTTCAGGACTCAGGCCTTCAATGGGATTGCCTTTTACTCCTGCGGCCCAGACGAGCAACCGTGATATCAGTTTCTGCCCGTTGCCGAATGTAATTTCATACCCGTCGTACGATTTGACCGCGGTGTTTAAACTCACCTTGACACCCATACGCTCCAGATATTCCAGGGCTTTCGCCGATGCCACTTCAGACATGCCGTTCAGCAAGCGGGATCCTGACTCGATCAGGTGAATGTCCATGTGCGCCATGTCGAGTTCATTGTAATCTTTTGGGAAAACGTTTCTCTTCAGTTCTGAAAGGGCTCCCGCCAATTCTACCCCGGTGGGTCCACCGCCAACGATGACAAAGTCCATGAGGCTGTTCATGATCTCCGGGTCGTCGGTGAGGAGGGCGTGCTCCATGTTGCGTAAGATCTTGTTGCGCAGTTGGATGGCATCCTCAATGGTCTTCATGGCCATTCCGTTTTTCTCTACGTCCAGCATGCCATAAAAATTGGTGGAGGCGCCGCTGGCAATGACCAGGTAATCGTAAGTGGCTTTGCCAATGGAGGTTTCGATTTCGTTTTCAGCCGGGTTCACATGGTTGACCTCACCGAGGCGGAAAAAAAAATTGGGGCGGTAAGAAAATCTTTTGCGCAGGGGAAATACGATGGCACTGGTTTCCAATCCTGAGGTTGCTACCTGGTAGAGGAGTGGTTGAAAGGTGTGGTGATTATGTCGGTCAAATAAGACCACCTGGGCTTTGAGATGCTTCAGGTTTCTCACCAGTTCCAGGCCTCCAAAACCACCTCCGATAACGATGATGCGAGGCTCGCCCAGGTCTGCAATACGCGTCTGCGTGATAATCGATTTGGGCATCAAAAACTCAGTAAATCCGTCAAAACCGGGGCGAATTTACGCCATTAGCGTAGAAATTGTCGTTTCACCTAAAAATAATTTAAGGCATAGGTATTAGCCGGTAGAAACCAACGTACTTTTGCGAAATCTTAACCAAAACAAGTATGAAGAAATTGTTGATTGTAGTGTCTATAGGTGCTCTTTTCGCAAGCTGCGGCGGAGCAGAAAATGCAAAGCTCAAAACCCAACTCGACTCACTCCAAAATGAATTGCAAGTGAGCCAGCAGATGGCACAAACCTTACAAGAGGTTGGTACCATGATGGACTCCATTGATGCGAGCCGTCAGGTGTTGCGGGTCAACATGGTGGAAGGTACTACCTACTCGGCCTACACAAGCCGCATGAAAGACTTGAATAATTATGTAAAGGAAACCCAGTCCAAAATCGGTGACCTGGAAAAATCACTTAAGAAATCCAAAGCCAACAACAATGCCTTCGCCGCAACGGTGAAAAAACTGAAGGCTGACCTTGAGCAGAAGAACAATGAAATCGCAGCCTTGAACCAGCGCGTTCAGGATCTGGGCAGCCAGAATGAAAATATGAAGATCACCATCGACCTCCAGGAAGCTGAATTGAATGACAAGCAGTCTCAGATCGAAGCCAAGCAGCAGGAGTTGGCATTGATCGAAGCCAAAATTCAGGAGTTGATGATCCAGAGTAAAATGAGCGAAGCGGATTCTTATTTTGCCCGTGGCCAGGCAGTCGAAGAGGCCGCTAACCGCACGAAGTTAGCGCCCCGCAAAAAGAAGGATACATTGAAAGAAGCCCTTGAACTCTACAAGAAGGCCTTGTCACTTGGAAATGACAAAGCACAGGCAAAAGTGGATGAGCTTGAAAAGAGATTGAAGTAACACGGAAGAAAATTTAAAGACCCCGCTCGATTTCTTCGAAGCGGGGTCTTTTTTTGGTGGTCACCTGATGAAACCGATGTTCGCTAAGTCGAATTAAAATGGATCTATTGTATGGGAACGGGCACATCCGTGCTGACCAGGTAGATAGTATACGCAAAGTAAGCCATCAGCATCAGGAAGGCTTCCCATCGGTCCAGCTTGCGCGAATTAAGCGTAAACATGAATATCATCAGCAGAATGGTGGACGCCATTAATACATAAAGGTCAAAGTTCATTGCGGTATTGTACGGGATCGGACTGACCAGACCTGTAACACCCAGAATAAAAAAGATATTGAAGATGTTGGAGCCGATGACGTTGCCAATCGCGATGTCAGTGTTTTTGCGATAAGCTGCCACGCAGGAGGTGGCCAGTTCGGGCAAAGATGTTCCGGCGGCAAGAATCGTAAGGCCAATTAATTTTTCGCTGAGTCCGAAGTGCTGAGCAATCTTGATGGCACTGTCCACCACCAGTTCACCCCCTCCAACCAGCATGACCAGTCCCAGAACGACCATCCCGATAGACATCGAAGTGCTATAAAGTTTGATGGGTTCACCTTCTCCCAAATCAGAGGCGGTGCGCATGGTGCGGTATATGTAAAGCAGGAATCCACCGAAGAATACAAGCAGGATGATGCTGTCGAAGCGCCCGAGGATATTTTGAGCAGGCCCATTTTCGCTGCTGCCGAATAAGGTAGAATCATTAACCACGAGGAATACAATGCCAGCCGCCAGAAGGGAAAGGGGCACTTCATACTTAACTGTATTTCGTTGAACTACCAGAGGATAAATAAGTCCCGCTACCCCCAGGATGAATAAGAGGTTAAAATTATTGCTGCCGATTACATTACCGAAGGATGCATCGGGCTTGCCATCCAAGGCTGACACAAGGCTTACAATAAGTTCCGGCATGGATGTTCCAAACGCCACCACCGTAAGGCCAATGGCGAGGTTCGAAATACCGTTTTTCTTTGCAACGGAAGAGGCTCCATTGACGAGGAAGTCAGCTCCGAATATGAGTATGGCGAAGCCCACCAGGAGAAGCAGTACAGCATAAACCATAGATTGTTGGGTTAGGGTATTAGGGTGTGGTAAGTTAAAACCATTTTTTGTATTTGAAATAGCGAATCATACCAAAAACGATTGCCGCCATGAAAATCAGGACCGCAGGATAGCCCCAAAGGGAATGCAATTCTGGCATATGCTCAAAATTCATTCCTTCCACCCCAACGATGAAGGTCAACGGCATGAAGATCGTGGAAATCACCGTCAATACCTTCATGACCTCATTCATCCGGGTATTCATGGTGTTGATGTGGATATCCATCAGGCTGGAGGTAAGGTCTTTATACGTGTCGAGGGAATCTATGAGGTGCACCACATGGTCGTAGACGTCATCAAAATACCGAACGCTCCCAGACTCGATAAAGCCATTTTCATCTTTGGCAAGTTTGTTGAGCGCATCCCGGAGGGGATAGAGTGCCTTTCGTAAATAGATCAGTTCTTTTTTGATCCTTTGTATTTTCTTGAACTCCTGGCTTGTGGGGTTCTTGTAAATATCATCTTCTACGCGCTCAATCTGCTGACCCACTTCGTCCAGGACAGTATAATAATTATCCACGATGATGTCAATGAGGCGGTAGAGCAGGTAATCGGCTTTGCGCACACGGACCCTTCCCGAACTTTGCTTGATTCGCTCGCGCAAGGAGCCGAAGAGATCTCCTTCCTTTTCCTGAAATGACAGCAGGTAGTCCTTGCCCAGCACAAAACTTATTTGTTCATATTCAATTTTGCTGTCTTTGATACCGTACAGCATTTTCATGGTGAAGAAGAGATAATCATCAAACTCTTCTGCCTTGGGCTGATGGTCGCTGAGGATATCTTCGATGAGCAAGGAGTGAAGCTTGAAATGCTTTCCCAGTTTCAGCACAATGGATTTATCGTGGAGTCCATCCACATTAATCCAGTTGATGTATCCGGATTTGAATTGTGTCAGTAGCTCGTCAACCGGGAGGTCGGCCTGCATCGCATACTCCTTTTCATTGTATTGAATGAGTTCCAGAATGACGTGATTGTCGCTGGGTGCTTTGGATTCAATTCCTAACGTTTTTTGTTTTGCCATCAGGGGGCGGAGTTTGGTTGATTTTTGTAGCTGATCATGCGCAGGGGTACGGCCATTTCTATTCCTTCCTGATCAAATCGTTGTTTAACTGATTTGAACAGATCGCATTTCAGGTCGAATCCGTTGTTGGGATTGTTGGCCCACACGTAGGCCCGCAGTTGCGTGGCTAATTCCGTAAAGCCCATGACGCGGACCATGACAGATGCCTCACCTTTGGCCAGTTCAGAATCGCTTCGGTTGTCTATACAATAAGGATGCTTGGTCGCTTCTTCCTGGATGATGGATTGGGCCCGATCGATATTTGCCTCCAGGGAAATGCCGATTTCAATAAACATGCAGATCTTCTCATCTGTAAGCGTCGAATTGATAATGACTTCATTGCTGATCACGGTGTTGGGAATAACGATTCGCCTGTTCTCAAAATCCCTGATCACCACATGCCGCAGTGTGATGTCTTCTACATCGCCGTTGTATAGTTGACCTATTTTTACCCGGTCGCCCACGCGCAAGGGCCGGAAAATGACAAGAAAAATTCCGCTGATAATGTTTGAGAATGCGGATTGCGATGCAAAACCGACGATGGCGGCCAGGATTCCGGCGCCGGTGAGCAGGGTATTTCCAAAGGTGCGCAAACTGGGCACCGACCGGAAGATGATCACCATGGCGATCAGAAAAATGATAAAATCGCTGGCGTTTTTAAAAAAATTATACCGGGTGGGGTCTACGTTGAGTTTTCGCGCTGCGGTTTTGAAAAATCTTCCGACGATAAAACGGACAATTCTTCCGATTAAAAAGGCGACCACCAGTACACTGATGGCAAAGATCACCTGCTGCCAATGGTTGTCGATGCCGTTCATAGGGCCAAAATAGTCATAAGTCGATTGTTGTCAGTCAGGGGGAACAGTTTTTTTACCTTTTGATTCTTTTTGGCCTGTCACTATCGGCCCCCGGCTGTTATATTGCAAGCTATGTCCTTGCACCTCGACGATATAAAAGCGCCCATTGCCCGCGAGATGGAAGAATTTGAGCAGAAATTCCGGGCCTCAATGCACACCAAGGTGCTTTTGCTGGACACGATCATGAACTACATCGTAAAACGGAAGGGCAAGCAAGTTCGGCCCATGTTCATTTTTTTGAGCGCCGGTACGTGCGGTCGGATCACAGAATCCACCTTCGTGGGCGCTTCACTCATCGAATTATTGCACACCGCATCCCTGGTTCATGATGATGTCGTAGATGACTCGGATTACCGGAGGGGTTTCTTCTCAATCAATGCCTTGTGGAAGAATAAAATAGCTGTGCTGGTGGGTGATTTTTTGCTCTCCCGCGGCCTGATGCTCTCCATCGAGCACAAGGAAATTGCTTTGCTGAGCATTGTCAACCAGGCAGTTAATGAAATGAGCGAGGGGGAGTTGTTGCAAATGGAAAAGTCCCGACACCTTGATTTAAGTGAAGAAGTCTATTATCAGATTATCCGGCAAAAGACCGCTTCATTGATTGCTTCATGCTGTGCGGTGGGGGCTACCTCTGCCGGGGCCAATGAAGAAGTTGTTGCAAAAATGAAATTGTTTGGCCAAAACATAGGAATGGCTTTCCAGATCAAGGACGATCTCTTTGATTATGGCGAGGATGAGATTGGCAAGCCGTTGGGCATTGACATCAAGGAAAAGAAGATGACCTTGCCCCTGATCCATGCGCTGTCAAAAGTTTCGTGGTGGGAGAAGCGGAAAATCATTCACATCGTCAAGAACGAAAGCAACAAACCCAAAAAAGTAAAAGAGGTAATCGACTTTGTGAAGAAATCGGGTGGCATTGAATATGCCAAGCAATCCATGGAGAAGTTCTATCAGCAAGCACTGGATTTGCTCAAAGACTTTCCTGAATCCTCTTATAAGACTTCACTGTCGCAGCTTGTTGAGTTTACGATTAACAGGGTAAAATGAAAAAACGGGGTGTGATCCCGGATTCTAAGACTTATTTCAAGGTAAAACGAGATAGCTAAATCAAGTTCTAAATTATGGAGCGGCCTTTTTTAACACAGAGGTCACAAAGGTAAATGCACACAGAGAACATGGAGAAATACACATACTGTTTTTCCGTATTTCTCTGTGCTTCTTTGCGGTGTATTCCCTTTGTGGACTCTGTGGTAAAGTGCATTTTTTGAGACTGAATCAGGTATAGAATATTTGTTTGATGAATGATCTGATATGGTTGTATGACTTAGGCAGCTCTTTCTCTCCCAGCTTCCAGGATAGCGTAATTTTTCCAGGTTTGAAATGTCTGAGCATCCAGGGTACTCCCTGCGGCGCCTGTATTATTGGGAACATAGTTACCTTCCTGCTCCCACCACTTCTTCGCATTTTCCTTGGCCGTGTTCTTGTCGACTTCGAAGTAATTGATCACCGAATCGGAAATAATCCACGGCTTGTCGATGGAGGCATATTTTTCAAAGATCATAGACCTCATTTGGGTACCACTGTTCTGGTTTTTGAAATGAGAAACCGTGTAGGAGAGGGTTTCCGGTTCCGTCATCACAAGGTCCCAGTACTTTTTACTGGCTACGATCTGTGAGGTGGTAAGTAAGTACCCATAACCCTTTTCAAGGGGCTCTTTGGTGATCCGGCACGATGCACGGAACTCTTTTTTCTTTTTGCCAAAAATTGAATCGAGGAGGGCCATTGGAGGTTTCAATTATACCTTAGATACTCGTGATGGGGTAAATAGTTGCATCCCCGACACGAATTATTTGAAAAAACGTAGCAAAACGACAGAAATGTCGTGTGAATTGTAATCGACAAGGCAACAGGAGTATTTGGGGCGTGCTACGTTCCCTTGCCTTTCAAGGCTGCTTTTCGCTGTTGAAACCGCTCGTAATTGGTGAGAAAATCTTCCAATTTTTCCGCTGGAATCCCCTTGGCAATAATCTTCTTCTTATCATCAAGTACATACAGACTGGGAGTCGTTTCAGCGTAATATAGTTTGGAATACGAACCCACATAACTTCTGGGTCCGTTGACCGTGATCCATGTCATTTTCATCTCCTTGATGTAGTCCCGCATCTTTTGCATCGAGGAGTCGGCGCTCACCGCAAAAACCTCCAGGTTGAACTTCACTTTATTCTTATTATAGAAATCCACCAGTTTTGGAGATTCTTCCCTGCAATGGCCACAGTCGGGATCGAAAATGTAAAGCACTGTATATTTCTTCTTAATCTCATAGAGGGATTTTTGTTGAAAGTTCTGATCCTGCATGCTCAGGTTGGCCCCCGTCTTTCCGATCAGGCTGACCCGAAGCTTATCCGCATAATCTTTCAGATTTTTCTTGAGGGATGCATCGATCCAAAAATCCATTTCGCCCGACAAGTAGTACTTGTCAACGAGTCTCACATAAACTTCGTCGAGCCCCATGATGGTTGGCTTCTGATACTTGTAGACGCAATTCCAGACCAGAAACTTATAGGTTTCTCTGTTCTTTTTCACCCTTGCAGCCAGGTTGTCAATGGCGGCCATGATGCTGTCTGGAGTTTGTAGGAACAGTTTGTCAAGATATTCATTCAATTTTTCGGTGTACAGAGGTTTCGGAAGCCGCATGAGCGCATCATCGGTAATATCAAAGTTGTCGAAATAGTGTTGCCGGTAATACCGGAGTTGAAAAGTGGAATCGATAGACCCATCTGGCTTCGTAGGTGGATTGGGTACGTCGATCGGCCGGGTGGCCTTCATCATGCGGGCCGTGAGGGTGGTTGGGTATTTTGAAATGATCCCATCCTGGTGAGTCATAACTTTCTCATTGATTACCTGAAAGGATTCCCTCGCCTGTTTCTTCTGCTCTTCTTTCAACGTGCTGTCTTGTATCACCTTGATAAAAGGATCGGCCTCTTTGTGTCTCTCCGAGATGAACATCATGTCTCCAAAAAACAACTCATTGTCTTCGTCGCCCTTTACTTTCATGTGTCGCACATAATCTTCTGTGCTGGTTTCCATGGCAAAATGCTGCTGGGTACTGATGATGAAGTCGAAAGTCCTCATCTTGTTGATGGCTAAGAAATAGACCCCTTGAGGAAGCCTCTCCTTTCCGTCGAATGAAAACTGACCTTGGCCATTGGCTCGGGCAGTGTCCCTGACAAAAGTACTCTCGCCGTTATAGTATCCGAGGAGGACGGTGGTATCTTTTAACCCTTTGACCTTAAAATCAATCTTATAGCCGCTTTGGGCCAGTGAGCACACAGACAGCAACAAGGAGGCAAGCGTAGCGAGGATTTTCATGCGTATCGATAACGAAGCAAATTTCTAAATTTTCTAATCAACGGCAATTAATGTTCCAGGTTTGGTGGAGGTGACCCCTTTGGGCGTTTTTATCCGGCGTTGGGATCATCCATTCGCCGTGCGTGGGTAGGAGGACTTCTTCTTTTGCTTTATTTTGCAACCCCGAAAAATGTCAATACAAGTCAACCACCTCACCAAGATTTACGGCCGTCAAAGGGCTGTTGACGGTGTGTCATTTTCCGTTCAAGAAGGTGAGATTGTTGGTTTCCTGGGCCCCAATGGCGCCGGCAAATCAACGACGATGAAAATCATCACGGGTTACCTTCCTCCATCTTCCGGGGATGTGATGGTGGGAAGCATCAACGTTGCAGAGCAACCGATGGCGGTCAAAAGAATGACAGGATACCTGCCGGAGCATAACCCCCTTTACGTTGACATGTACGTCCATGAGTACCTTGGTTTCATGGGCGGCATCTACGGCCTGAAAAGTTCATTCATCCGGGGGCGCATTGCCGAAATGGTCAACCTTTGTGGCCTTACCGACGAACAGAACAAAAAAATTGGCATGCTCTCCAAAGGATTTCGCCAACGGGTGGGCCTGGCACAAGCGCTGATTCACGATCCAAAAGTATTGGTCCTTGATGAACCTACTTCAGGGCTGGATCCCAACCAATTGGTAGAGATCCGAAGGCTTATCAAGGCCGTCAGCAAGGACAAGACTGTATTATTTTCTACCCATATCTTGCAGGAGGTTGAAGCGTTGTGCGACAGGGTCGTTGTGATCAACAAAGGAAAGATTGTCGCCGATGACCGGCTGGAGAATCTTCTTCAGGGGGGAGGTAATTATTTGATTGTGGAGTTTGCCAATGAGATAACAGAGCATGAATTATTAACCCTGGAAGGGGTGGAGCACGTACAAAAGCTTGTCAATTTCCGTTTTCAACTGAAGACAGCACGTCACGTGGATATTCGTTCCCGTGTGGTTCAATTTGCATTTGAAAGGAAATTGTCTTTGATCGAATTGAAACAGGAGGAGAGTTCACTCGAATCTGTCTTTGGTCAGCTCACACACCAGGAGGAAATACAACGGCCATCATGACCCACATCTTTCTAAAGGAATTTAATGGCTTTTTAAACTCACTCATCGGCTACCTCGTGGTTGTGGTTTTTCTGGTAGCCATGGGGTTGATCATGTGGGTATTTCCCGCGACGTCCGTGCTCGAATATGGCTACGCAGACATGGACACTCTTTTTTCTTTCGGGCCCTATGTTTTTATTTTTCTGGTCCCTGCCATTACCATGCGTAGCTTCGCCGAAGAACGGAAATTGGGAACCCTTGAACTGCTGATGACAAAGCCTTTGACAGAAGGAGCCATCGTTGGGGGTAAGTTCTTAGCGTGTTTTTTGCTGGTCATAATTGCGCTGTTGCCAACCGTCATCTATTATTTCACACTCTACAAGTTGGGAAGCCCGGAAGGCAATATTGATACACCGGGGGTCCTGGGATCCTTCGTGGGCATTGTTTTGCTAGGTGGAGTTTTTTGTGCCATTGGGATATTTGCATCCTCGGTCACTTCCAACCAGATCATTTCCTTTATCATGGCCGCCTTTTTTTGTTTTATTTTTTATGCAGGCTTTGATTCAGCGGCGTCGTTGGTAAGTGATGGGAAGGTTTCACTCCTGATTAAGCAATGGGGGATTTTGTATCACTATGAATCCCTGAGCAAAGGAGTAATTGATAGCCGGGACCTCATATATTTTCTGAGCATCGCGGGGGTATTGTTATTGTCAACAAAAACAGTTTTATCGAGCAGGTCATGGTAGGGTGGGAGCGAAAGAAATGGGGTGATCTTCTGTTGCTGGCCAACGGCTTAGTGCTGGCCATCTTGCTTAATCAGCTGGCTTCATATTATTTTTTCCGCCTGGACCTGACCGAGGAGGGACGTTATACCATCAAGAAACCAACCAAGGATCTCTTGCAATCCCTGGATGACGAGGTGTACATTGAAGTGTATCTTGAAGGAAATGTCAATGCTGGATTTCAGCGATTGCACAAGGCGGTGCGCGAAACACTGGAAGAGTTCAGGGTATATTCTCACGATAAGGTTCATTATACTTTCCTAAACCCGGCAGCAGCAGCTGGCCAAAAGGCACAGCAAGAATTTATGGTGGCGCTGTCTGCCAAAGGAATTCAGCCGATGAATGTTATTGCAACCAAAGACGGTCAGCGAACGGAGAAGATCGTGTTTCCCGGCGCCCTCGTTTCATTTGGAGGAGATGAAACCGGAGTCATGTTGGTGAGGGGTAACCGGGCGCAGGGATCGGATGAAGTACTCAATCAATCCATCGAAGGCCTTGAGTTTGAATTTGCCAATGCGATTGAAAAGCTTGCCAATGTGGATCGGAAAAGGATTGGTCTGGTGCATGGACATGGTGAGCTTGATAGTTTGCATATCGCCAGCTTGTCCGCTGCCCTTCAGGAATCTTTTGACGTACTTCCTGCTGACCTTGCAGGACACCGCTTACGCGAATTGGATGCTTTGATCGTGGCCAAACCCACCCACCCGTTTTCAGAAAAAGACAAATACCAACTGGACCAGTATCTCCTGGGTGGAGGAAAATTGCTTTTGCTGCTTGATCAATTGGATGCGTCCATGGATAGCGCTTCAC
>JAYVEZ010000008.1:0-22661 GCA_043773645.1 Cytophagales bacterium | reverse complement strand
GGACCAGTTCACCATGATTTCGGCTCCTTTCTGCGAGGTAGCGCCCGCATTCACAAAGTAATCCGCGCCACTGGCGTCGCGCTGGATCACGATGGTCTCTTTGAGTTGAAAGTCGTAAACAGCGATGTTAACCTGAAAGGCCTTGAACAACATTCCCTTGATCCCAACCTCGTAGCTGGTTCCCATTTCAGGATTCAATGTATTGTTGAAGGCGCCGGTGGATGGCCTTACTTCCGCCAAGGATGGAGGAGAAAAACCACTGCTGATGCTGCCGTACGCCGACAGCACAGGAGAGATTTTCTTTAGAACGGCCACGCGTGGAGAGAATACGGGAGAAAAGTCCCGCTCTTGTTCTATTTCAGGGGTAACCGAGACGCGAAGGAGGTTGTACTTAATAAAGTTTCCGCTGCCACCGATCGTCAGGTAAAAATCCTTTGGCAATTCGAGTTCTGCCTGTGCAAACGCAAGAAACAATTGTGAACGGAGCCGATCATCCGTTTGCAAGTTCCCTTGTGTTCCCAGGTTGTTGTCGTAGACAGCATCCGGTGAGAAGAAATGTTGATACTCCGCACCCGCAGTGATCTTGCCCTTCCAGGATTGTTTGTCGAATTCAAATTGTGTGTCGGCCCGCCCGCCCCAGTTTTCTTCCAGCCGAACTTCATAGTTGCGGATGGTGGGATTGGAAAAGTTCGTCATCGAACCAAACATACCAATGTGCGAGACCCAGTGGTCACCCCACACATGCTCAAAGGTCAGCCCTCCATAAGTGGTCTTGTTGGTAACGGCCGCTTGCTGGTCTACCGCTCCCGCCACAGCTGGTGTTGAGGGACGTGCTTGTTGGGGATCAGCATTGTATTGGGCCAGGGTAAGTCCACCCGGTGTTTGATAATAAAGCTGCGATGAAAATATCGTACCCCTCAGTGTACTGTTCTTGCTCAGATTATTTTGCCAATCAACTTGTCCCATGAGCCGGTTCATGTTGGTTTGCTGTCGGTAGCCATCCGCTTTTTGATAACCAAGACGGAAGTCCATCTGAAATTTTTCTGATTGGATGATGGTTCCTCCGCCTTGTACCCGGAGCAATCCATAACTTCCTCCCAGCACTGAATAACTCAGGTCTGACGGCGCCATTTTCGGCGACCGAAGCAGGACTACACCACCCGTTCCTGCCCCATACAAACTGCCGCCCGGGCCTTTGATGATCTCCATGCTGCCCACGGCGCTGAAGTCAATTAGGTTCAGGTATGTATTTCCCCCGCCGTCGGTGAGGGGCAACCCGTTCCAGTAAAATTTTACATTCCGCACGCCAAACGGGGATCGCAGCGAACTACCACGGATGGAAAACCGGTAACTTCCTGGTGAGCGCTCTTCCATTCTCACCCCCGGCACCATATTGAAGGCAGGAAGCAAAGACACGTTGCCAAAGCGGTTCAGCTCATGCTCTTTGATGATGCCCAACGTGGCAGGTACCACGAGCTGAGGCCGGTCAGAAGCATAGGCTTGTACAACTACTTCATTGAGGGTGCGGGAAGAGTCTTTGACAGCAGGAACGGGTTCCTGCGCCTGTGAGCAGAGGCACAATGGAAGAAATACAGCCGTGAGCCAACGAATCATCCCGCAAAGTAGGATGGCTATTCAATGGATGGGAGGAATGGAGGCGTTTTTTTCGAAGGTTATTTCCATTGCAGGATTTGTATGGTCCTGAATATGCCACTCCTGACTGGTCTTGTACTCTTTGACCGATTGAATTTGTTACCGATGGGTCGCCAGGCTGGGGACTTGTCTCCGACCAGGATCAAGGTACCAATGGATGAAGCCCAGAGGGGCATAAGACATAATGGTTCTAAAATAATATTTGGGGTTTTGTAATTTATTATATTGAATGGGCATACTCCAAGTTGTGCTACGATTGAAATTTGAACCACCATGGCTAAAAACAAAACCGCCCCCACCACCAAAACCGTAACCTCCTTCATCAATGCCATCAAAGATGAAACTAAGCGAAATGACGCGTACCAGCTTATTGAATTATACAAGAGCCTTACAGGACTCGAGCCGGCCATGTGGGGACCGAGCATCATTGGCTTCGGCAGCTATCACTACAAATATGAAAGTGGCCACGAGGGAGACATGCCGATAGCTTGCTTTTCTCCCCGAAGTACTTCCCTGGTAATATACCTGACCGGTCCCTTTCCCAAAAAAGATGAATTGCTGAAGAAGCTCGGCAAACACAAAGGATCAAAGGCCTGTGTTTATGTCAAAAGACTTGAAGACATTGATCTTGAAGTATTGAAGAAGCTGATTGTGGCATGTATGAAGAGCATCAGGAAGCAGTTCCCAACTTGACTTGATCACTAGCCCTGCGCTGCCCTCTGGCTCCCTGAAGGGAGGACCCGCGCGCTGGCCCCTTTAGGTATAAGGGTGTGCGTGGGAAGAGTTGCAAACCACCTTCTCACTTCTCAACCTCCTTCACCACCTCTTCCACGGTCCTCACTCCGTCAAAATACCCGGCAAGTTTTAACAGCACCCGATCCACCACCGTGTCCGGACACGAAGCCCCGCTGGTCAGTACAATGGTGACAGGATCTTTTTCAGGCAGAAATCCTTGAGTGATTTTATTTTCTTTCGTGTGATAATTGAAGTGGTGAATTTCTTCGCGTGATTGAATCTCGTTTTCAGAATTGATAAAGAAGGTGGGAAAATTTCTTTCGCAGAGTTCTACAATGTGAGACGTGTTGGAACTGTTATATCCGCCTACAACAATGGCGAGGTTCGCTGAAGTCTTCAAAAGTTCATAGGTGGCATCCTGGTTGTCATTGGTCGCATAGCAAAGGGTATCGCGGGTATCGGCGAAATGATCTTTGATGGATGACTCACCATATTTCTGAACCATTAGCTTTCGAAAGTAATCAGCGATGGCTTGCGTTTCAGTGGCCAGCATGGTAGTCTGGTTAACTACGCCCACTTTTTTCAAGTGCATGCTTGGGTCAAATGCATTGGAATATTTTCCGCTAAACTCCTGAAAGAAGTCTTCCCCTGGTTTGTTTTCCAGAATATATCTTCCCAGGAGAATAGCATCCTCCATGTCGCGCACGATGACAGAATGTCCTCCAGCGGCGCTGTGGGAGAATGTGGCCCTCGTTTCTTCATGGTTGGGTTTCCCATGGATGATGATGGTGTGCTTTTCCTGGCCAAGCTTCTCCGCGCGGTTCCAGACTTTCTCCACGAATGGGCAGGTGGTATTGTATCGCTCTATGGCAACACCCTTTTCTTGAAGCAACCTTTCAATCTCCAAGGTGGTGCCAAACGCGGGTATGATCACCACGTCTTCCTTTGTAATTTCTTCCCATGGTATGAACTGTGACCCATCTGTGTCCATGACGAATTTTATTCCACGATCCAGCAAGTCGGCGTTGACTTCCTGGTTGTGGATCATCTGACTCAAGAGGTAGACTTTCTTGTTTGAATTTTCTTCAAGTGCCCTGTAACTGATTTCGATGGCGTTCTCCACGCCGTAGCAAAAGCCAAAGTGACGGGCGAGAACAAACCTTACAGGCCCAAAATCAAGCAGGGTAGGCGAAAAATCCTGTTTCCGAAGATCTTTAGCCCTGCGGAATTCCTTGATCCGCCCTGTGATGGACGAACGGTAATAGGCGGGTATTTCAAACTTTTTGATAAGACCTGTTTAAGAACTAACCGTAAAGTTAGTGGTTTGTTCCTAGTAGGTTCAATCTTAGACTAAAGTCCACACAGAGCGGATAACTGGCTAACCCCGGCCTTAAGGCCGGGGTTAAGCATGCCGCGATAGCAACGGGCTTCAGCCCAACCAAGAGACTCATCGCCCATTGGACTTGTATGGTCTAAGCTGCTTTCGAAAGCTTATCTTCCTTCACCTTGTTGGTATGAACCTCTTTGGAATTGAGGTCGAACCACTTCACTTCTACTAAATTCTTCTTGAAGTACTTCAACACCTCCATCACCTTTCCATCAATCTTGCTGCGGACGCGCTCGCCTTTCTTAAACAATCTCCTCATTTCAGCTGATTTAGTTTACATTCGAATAGCATAGTTATACTCTCTGGGGAACTCTTCATATACCCCGGAGAAGGTGATAAGGTCACCCGCCTTCTTCCCTTTGATTATCTCATTGACCTCTTTCGCAGACTTTACGGCCCGGTCATCGACATGGGTGATGATAAATCCATCCCTCATTTCCGTGTAACGTTCAATTTTACCTGGACCCAATTCTTTCACCCTTACTCCGTTACTTAATTCAAGGCGCTTGAGCACTTTGGTGTCTACATCCTCCAACTCCATGCCAAGGGTGGCAACAGCGTTTTTCTCTTCACGCTTTACAGTACCAAATTTTCCTTCTCGATTCTTAAGTGTTACCACAAATGATTTCTCCTTTCCCTTGCGGTTCACAAGGACATTCACCTTGTCACCGGGACGTTTGCGGCCGATGTATTCAATCAAAGCTGAACTGGACTTAATGGTTGCCTCATCAAGTTTGACAATGACATCTCCTTTTTGAATGCCTGCTTCTCTGGCAGCGCTTCTATCTTCCATGTCTCCGAAGCCACTCACGTAGGCTCCTTCGTTCAGCGTGAGTTCCTCTTCTTTAGCAAGGTCTCCATTAACACTTGCAACTTGTATGCCAAGCCAGCCACGCTGGACAGTGCCATACGCTAACAGATCTTCTACAATTTTGCTGACGATATTGGACGGAACCGCAAACCCATAGCCTGAATAGGAACCTGTAGGGCTGGCGATGGCAGTATTGATACCCACCAATCCGCCCTGAAGATTCACCAACGCCCCCCCGCTATTGCCGGGGTTAATGGCTGCGTCCGTCTGAATGAAGGATTCTATGGCAGTACGTGTTTGTGGATCCTCCGGGTTGCTGCTTCTGATGATGTCAATGCTTCTTCCTTTGGCACTGATAATTCCGGCGGTCACCGTTGAGTTAAGATTAAATGGATTACCAACAGCCAGTACCCATTCACCCACTTTGGCTTCATCCGAATTGACAAAAGAAAGGTAAGACAGTGCCTTTTCATTGATCTTGATCACCGCAATATCAGTATCGGGATCTGTCCCAACGACTTCAGCTTTGAATGTTCTGTTGTCCGATAAGGTAACGTCCACGATGTCTGCTCCCTGCACAACATGATTGTTGGTGACGATGTATCCATCGGTGTTGATGATTACTCCACTACCGCTGCTCTGACTGGGTCCACGTTGTGAAGGGCCACCAGGACCAAAGAAGAACTGGAACGGATCGCCGCCATCAGGTGTACGTTCGCGATTCACCGCTTTGCCTTCAGAGGTGGAACGAATGTGTACAACGGCTTTCGTCACTTTTTCAGCCGTCGTGGTAAAATCCAATGGAACTACCGTGCCGTTTTCATTTACGGTGTAGGCAACTTGTGAAGACGGTATGCCGGAGATGTGTTCGATTTTTACGCCATCACTTTTTTTGATGAACCACTGTGTAGTCATTAATGTCGTTGCGCTGCCCAGGATGGCCGCTAACAGGAGAGATCCAAAACGCTTCATAATCATTCTGTAATTAGGTTTTTGAAATTTGTTTGATCAAAATCTTCACCTGAAAAATTGTGCCAAATCAGCCCATCAATGGGTTATTGCCACAGTTCCACGCCGTCTCTGACAATTTTGCAGGTAGACTAAATACGGAAAGGCAGGGAATTTGGTTCGCCCAGCCTCAAAGACCCTTATTTCTTGACCAATTGACCATTTTTGTATTCATATTGGATGGTAACGTTTCCGGCCTTGTCATACCATTTTGATATCCCTTCACGTACGCCTGCTTTGTAATAGCCCTCTTCGAGTAAGGCCCCATCATCATAATAGATCCTGACAATTCCCTCCAACTTACCTTGTTCGTAATAGCGCTCTTCCTTGAGGAGGGCTGCATTGTACTCTTTGTACTCACCATGCAATTGATCATTGTGATAGAAGCATCGCTTTACCAACTGATTGCTGGTATTAAATTCCAGTGACATACCTTCTTTCTTATCCTGAACATAGGATGAAAGTGACTTGATCATGCTGCCGTTGGGATGATATTCTACCCACGATGACTCCTTCTTGCCACGTAGATAATATCCCGTCATCGAGATCTTATCATTTCCATCCCGGATAACAGTTTTGAGTAGCCCTGGGCTATCCTTAAACTCCTCCTGAACGCCCAGGAGCGGCGCAACTGCATCGGACTGATTTACCTGACCTGAATCTTTTCCACACCCAACCACCAGGCCTGCCAAGAACAAAATTTCTACTCTCTTCATAACTCTATTTACTTTTTTGTTTGTGATAAAATGTCCAAGCTAATATCACGGATGACGGCATCCATTTTTGTTACTGTCCGCTCAAGAAGGATAATGACTTCCAGAATATCTTCTTTGGAATTAATCTGTTCTTTGATGACTTGTAGCAACCCCAACACAGTGGCAACCGGTGAACGAAGGTCCCATTCCCACCAGCCTTCCACAATGGTGTCGAGAATTACTTGAAGTCGCTCTTGGGTTGGGCCTAATGGCATATATTGTGGAAATAACGCGTTAATTTAATAAGATGGCTATCATTCAAGGAAAGGTCTCGCTTAAAAAAGGTCGGGAGGCATCGGCCAGACGGTTTCATCCCTGGATTTTTTCAGGTGCCATTCAATCCATTGAAGGAAGTCCGGTGGATGGAAATTGGGTGGAGGTTGTTGACTCCACTGGCAATACCCTTGGATTTGGCCACTACCAGAAAGGGACCATCACCGTCCGCCTGATCACCTTTTCACGGGAGGCGCCTACCCCTGAAATCTACCAGGAAAAAATAGAAAAAGCCTTTAAACAGCGGGTTTTGACAAAGGTTGTGAACGAATTCACCAATTGCTATCGCTTGGTGCATGGTGAGGGAGATGGATTATCGGGCTTGATTCTGGATGTGTACCAGGGTGTTGTGGTCATGCAGGCACACAGTCCGGGAATGCATGCCGACAGGAAGCTGGTCGCTCGGGCAGTTCAGGTGGTGATGGGTGACTTGGTTAAGGCCATATTTTACAAGAGTCAGCACACACTTTCAGGCAAGACAGAGGCCGAATATCTTTTGGGAATGAGCGTACTGCCTCACATGGTACTTGAGCATGGCAACAAATTCTTCGTGGACTGGGAGGAAGGACAGAAGACGGGCTTCTTTCTCGATCAACGGGAGAATCGTCAACTCGTGGGAGCCATGTCAAAAGGGACGCGCGTGCTAAATACCTTTTGCTATACCGGTGGCTTTTCTGTGTATGCATTGACCGCTGGCGCGGAACGGGTGTGCTCTGTTGACGCCTCAGAGAAAGCAATTGCCCTGACAAAAAAGAATATTGCGCTGAATGGTTTTGATGCAAACCAACATGCTTGTCTGACGGCTGATACTTTTGATTTTCTAAAAGAGATGCCCAATCGGCAGCAAGGTGTAACAGATCCTTATGATCTGATCATTCTTGACCCGCCTGCCTTTGCAAAACATAAAGATGCACGCCACCAGGCGATGAAGGGATACCAGCGATTGAATGCTGAAGCCATGCGTGTCGTCAAACCCAACGGGATCATCTTTACATTCTCATGTTCACAGGTAGTCGACCGGCAATTGTTTTACGATACCGTCGTATCATCTGCCATACAGGCGGGCCGCGAGATCAAGGTATTGCATCATTTGTCACAGCCTTCCGATCATCCGGTTTCCATTTATCATCCCGATGGCGAGTACCTGAAGGGGCTTGTGCTGTATGTGAATTAGCCTGCGGGGTTCGTTGCTTGTTGATCGCTATTCGGTCGAAATTTGTCCGCTGTAAAACTTCGGGCATTCTTTGGGTTATGCTTTACCGGTGTTAATAATAATTGATTTGGTCCAAAATTCTTGTTTTAGCTCTATTTCAGCCGCCTCGCTGCCAAATCCGGGGTATTGACCTGTCACATTTGCAGGGATTTTAAATTGGAACAACTTTCGATAGGTGAATTGGGCAAGGCGGAGAAAATAATGGCCCCTGGATGTCCAAGGGCGTTTTAAATTGTCTGTCTTGAGGTTTGTATCTTTGTTAAAACAAAAAATCAACGATCATGACAAAATGGATTATCATCGGTGTAGTAGCTCTTCTGGTTATCATGGGCTTTAGCTCATACAATGGGCTGGTCACCAAAGAGGAAGGTGTAAGCAAAGCATGGGGTAACGTAGAGTCTGACTACCAGCGCCGCGCCGACCTTATTCCCAACCTGGTGAATACCGTAAAAGGCTATGCCAATTTCGAGAAAGAAACTTTGACTCAGGTAATTCAGGCCCGTGCCTCCGCCACCCAGGTGAAGATTGATGCAAATAATCTTACCCCTGAAAATCTTGCTGCTTTTCAACAAGCACAAGGAGGATTGAGTTCTGCGCTGGGCAGATTGCTTGCTGTAGCCGAAAGTTATCCTGATCTTAAAGCCAATCAGAATTTCCTTGACTTGCAAGCGCAATTGGAAGGAACAGAAAATCGCATCAATGTTTCGCGGCAGCGTTTCAATGATACTGTGAATGAATATAATGTTTCACGAAGAAGATTTCCCGCAGTCATCTTTGCATCCATCCTTGGATTCAAAGACAAGGGTTACTTCAAAGCTGAAGCAGGATCAGAGAAAGCTCCCGAAGTGAAATTCTAATCTTGCTTATAAAAGAGAAAAGCCTGGTCGAGTTGTCGACCAGGCTTTTTTTATAAACTCAAAATATCATTGTCCGGTCTTCTTGACTTCGCGGTTCTCATAGCTCTCGATCACATCTCCGATTTGAATATCATTAAAGTTCTCGATGCCCATACCGCAGTCGAAACCTGACCGAACCTCACTGGCATCGTCCTTGAAGCGTTTCAAGGTGCTCAGTTTGCCTGCGTACACCACGATACCGTCGCGAATGAGTCGTATTGGATTCGCGCGCTTGACATAGCCGTCGGTAACCATGCAACCGGCCACCGTTCCAAATTTGGTAATCTTGAAGACTTCACGAACCTCCGCGTTGCCCACGATCACCTCTTCCATTTCTTTCTCGAGCATGCCTTCCATGGCGCTCTTCACGTCATTGATGGCATCGTAAATGATGGAATAGAGGCGAATTTCGATCTCTTCATTCTCCGCAAGGCGCCTGGCGGAGGTAGAAGGACGTACCTGGAATCCTACGATTACCGCATCGGAGGCCGAAGCCAGCAACACATCAGATTCAGATATCTGTCCAACACCCTTATGGATGATTCCGATTTGAATTTTCGGAGTAGAGAGTTTCAAAAGTGAATCTGAAAGTGCCTCCACCGATCCATCCACATCACCCTTCACGATCACATTCAACTGCTTGAATGATCCAATAGCGATCCGCCTTCCAATTTCATCCAGTGTAATATGTTTCTTGGTCCGAATGCTTTGCTCGCGCACGAGTTGAGCACGTTTGGTTGCCACTTCTCTTGCTTCCCGATCTGATTCGTAAACAGCGAACTTCTCACCGGCCTGAGGAGCGCCATCCAATCCCAACACCTGAACAGGAGAGGAGGGTCCTGCCTCTTTCAGTTTTTTGCCGGTATCGTCAAACATTGCTTTTACGCGGCCATAGTTGGAGCCGGTGACCATGATATCGCCTACCCTCAGCGTACCGCTTTGTACCATCAAAGTCGCTACATAACCACGACCTTTGTCCAGGGAGGCTTCAATGATGGATCCGGAAGCAGCCTTAGCGGGGTTGGCTTTTAGATTGAGCATTTCAGACTCTAGCAATACTTTTTCGAGCAGTTCATCAATGCCCTTCCCGGTTTTGGCCGAGATCTCCTGACTCTGATACTTACCTCCCCATTCCTCTACCAAAATATTATTCTTGGAAAGAGACTCTCTGACTTTGTCAGGGTTGGCGGTCGGTTTATCAATTTTATTAATGGCAATCACGATCGGTACACCGGCTACCTGTGCGTGATTAATTGCTTCTTTGGTTTGAGGCATGACATCATCATCGGCGGCCACAACAATAATGGCTACGTCCGTGAGTTTGGCACCCCGAGCCCGCATGGCAGTAAATGCTTCGTGACCAGGGGTGTCCAGAAATGCAATCTGCTTGCCGCTCTTGGTTGTAACATCGTATGCACCTATGTGCTGGGTAATTCCACCCGCCTCGGAGGCCACTACCTTTGTATTCCGGATATAATCAAGAAGGGATGTTTTGCCGTGGTCTACGTGGCCCATGATCGTAACGATGGGAGCGCGTGGTTTTAAATCTTCTTCCTCTTCTTCCTTTTCTTCAACAACATCTTCTTCTTCGGAAGAAATAAACTGTACTTCATATCCAAATTCATCCGCAATGACGGTGATTGCCTCGGCATCCAGTCGCTGGTTGATGGACACAAACATTCCCAGGCTCATGCACGTAGAGATGACCTCATTTACGGAGACATTCATCAATGAGGCAAGGTCGTTTGCCGAAATAAATTCCGAGACACGTAATGTCTTTGACTCTTCCTGTTCTTGTTGCAGTTTTTCTTCCTGTGCATCGGAGACGGCCTGTCTCTTTTCTTTGCGATATTTTGCTCCCGTGAATTTTTTCTGGCCTCCGCTCAGCTTGGCAAGTGTGGCGCGTATCTGATCCTGAATCTCTTTTTCAGAAGGCTCACCTTTTTGAGCGTGTTGTGGTGGACGTCTTGCGCCTGTTCCGGCACCGCTGCTACTACCTGTTCTTGGACTGGGCTTGCTGTCGTTGCTGGTGGGAGGCAATCTTTTCCGAGGCCGTTTCTTGCGGGCATCCTCGCGCTCTTTACTTTCGGCTGAAGGTGTTGGTTTCTTTTCAACCGGCAAGTCAATCCTATCGACGACTTTCAGGCCTTGTAACTTATCAGCCTTTGCCTTTATCAGCTCCAACTCGGGGACCACGACCACGGGCTTCTCCACCTCAACAGGAGGTGCAGGCATTTCGACTTTCTTCGGCGCCTCTGGTTCCTGAGTCTGTTCTGGTGCTTCTTTCTTCTTCTCCAGATCAATCTTGCCAAGTACCTTGATGCCTTCGAGCTTGGTTTTCTCACGCTCAACCTTTTCAGGGTGTTTTATTTCCTCCTTCGCCTTGATCTCTTTCGAGCCAAGGTTCTTGATCATGATGTTATCTTCCTCGTCAGATTTTTTGCGATGGCTACCTGGATCGTTTTGAATTGTTAATGTCTCGGAATGTTTGGCGCCAATGGTCAGGACGGACGCTTCAATTTTTTCGGAAGCAGACGAGGCATACTCCTTCGCCAGCATAGTAAATTGATCAGCCGTAAGCTTTGCGTTGGGATTGTTTTCCACGGCAAAGCCTTTCTTGGCGAGAAAATCCAAAATGGTATTGTGGCCCACGTTGAGCTTTCTAGATGCCTGCCCCAGCCGTATCATTTTTTCTTCTGCCATGCCCAAAGTTGACTATGTTTTTACTGATTTAGGTGATTTTCAAGTGAATTTATTCAAATTCCTTGCTTAAAACCGCCACTACATTTTCTACTGTTTCCTCTTCAAGATCTGTTCGCCTCACCAACTCTTCTTTGTTAAGTGCGAGAACACTCTTGGCCGTGTCAAGTCCAATTTGTTTAAGTTGGTCAATGACCCAGCTCTCGATTTCATCTGAGAATTCATCGAGGTCAACATCCTCTTCAGAGGTTTGTTCTCCCAACTCACGGAAGACATCGATTTCCATACCGACGAGTCTGCTTGCCAGTTTAATATTCAGTCCGCCCTTGCCAATGGCCAATGAAACCTGATCAGGCTTCAGATAAACCGAAACCCGGTTTGTGTCTTTGTCAATTTTCAGGTTTACAATTTTGGCCGGACTCAAGGCCCGCTGAATGAACAGCTCCAGGTTCTCTGTGAAGTTGATCACATCGATATTTTCATTTTGCAACTCGCGCACAATCGCGTGAATCCGTGATCCTTTCATACCCACACAGGCACCTACTGGATCGATCCGGTCATCGTACGATTCCACTGCAACTTTGGCGCGTTCACCGGGCTCACGAACGGCCTTTTTAATGGTAATCAAACCATCATATACCTCCGGGACCTCCTGCTCAAACAACCGCTCCAACAGAACAGGTGAGGTGCGGGAGAGCACGATTTTTGGATTGCCGTTGACCATTTCAACTTTGTGAACAATCGCACGGACATTCTCTCCTTTGCGGTAACGGTCTTTGGGAATTTGCTCATTGCGGGGAATTGAAATTTCGTTCCCCTCGGCATCAATTAAAAGTACTTCGCGGCTCAATACTTGATAGACTTCCCCGGTAATGATTTCGCCAACGATATCTTTGTATTTCTGAAACAGAATGTCTTTCTCCAGATCTTTTACTTTTTGCATGAGCGTTTGACGGGCGGTAGTCACTGCCCTGCGTCCGAAATGCTCAATTTCGATTTGCTCGGAGACTTCTTCCCCCACTTCAAAATCCGGTTCGATCTTGCGCGCTTCAGTCAAACTGATTTTATCGTGCTCCCAGATATCCTCTGAATCATCGTCAACAATTTCCCGAATCCGATAAATCTCCAAATCGCCCTTGTCGGCGTTGATGATGATATCGAAGTTGTCATCGTTCACATATTTTTTCTTGATCATGGTACGAAAGACATCTTCCAGGATCCTGATCATCGTAGGCCGGTCTATGTTTTTCTGCTTGGCAAAGTCGGCAAACGACTCGATTAAGTTTGCTATGTCCATTATTCAAATTATTTAAACGAAACCATTACAAATGCTCTTTCTATTTCATTATAAGGTATGGTCACTGATTTTTCAACCATGACCTTGCCTTCTTTGACATCCTCCTTCAGTACAATCTTCTCGTCATCCGCCTGGGTCAAAATACCCTGAACAAGACTTTTATCAACGCGATGCACCTTAAGACCCCGTCCGGTATTCTTTCGATACTGTCTCTTCAGCTTCAGGGGATGGTCAAGACCGGGGGTTGAAACTTCCAATAAGTAATGTTCAACACCTAAATCCATTTCATCCAGCTTCGCCGAGATTTCCCTGCTGATGCGGGTACAGTCATCGATGGTTACCCCCTGATCGCCGTCTACAATCACAGTTATTTTTGACAAGTGTTTGGCAGAAGCCACTACTTCAACCAAGAACAAGCTTGAATTCAATACGCTGGCCTCTGCCAATTCGGTCAATCTTGCCTTTATGTCCATTTTCCGATAAACAAAGAGGGGACTTTTGGGTCCCCTCTTTTGCTGTTCGTTTGAAGTGATACAAAGGTACTCCTTTTTTATTTTATCGCAAATTATAATGTTCTTTGGCTGCCTATGTCTTTGAATCTTGCATCCATCATCCGGTATTTTCCGCTTCTGATACTGGCATTTTTTGTCTTTTGTTGCGGAGGGAAAAAAGGGAAATTGGAGGAGCAAATACCGGCCAGGGTCGTAAAAGTTCCGGTTTTCAACAGCGACTCAGCCTATTACTTTACAGAAGCACAGGTTGCGCTCGGACCCCGCGTGCCCAATACGCCGCCCCATACCGAAGCAGGGAATTACCTTGCTGCCAGGCTTAAGGAATATGGTGCTCAGGTAACCGTCCAAGAGTTTGAGGCCACGACATATGACGGGCAACGGCTCACACTGCGCAATATCATCGCTACCTATTTTCCAGGCAAACAAAAAAGAATTCTGCTGGCGGCACACTGGGATACGCGTCCATTTGCTGACAAAGATGCCCAGGCGCCCAACGCAAAATTTGATGGGGCTAACGATGGTGCCAGCGGCGTAGGAGTTCTTCTGGAAATTGCCCGTGTGCTCGGAAAAAATATACCACCCGATGTCGGTATCGACATTATATTTTTCGACGGTGAAGACTGGGGCGAAAAAGATAATGCCGTTAACCGGATTTCTCTCCCGCCAGGCTTGAATTCCTGGTGGTGCCTGGGTTCTCAACATTGGTCAAAGAATAAACACAAACGCAATTACAGTGCATACTATGGGATCCTCCTGGATATGGTGGGAGCCAAAGGTGCCCACTTTTTTCAAGAGGGTTACTCTCAGGAATATGCGCCAAGAATTGTTGAAAAAACATGGGCTATAGCTTCCCGCCTGGGCTACTCATCCATTTTTGTGAGGCAAAAGGAGGCTGCCATCACAGATGATCATGTGTTTGTAAATGAAATCGGAAAGATTCCCATGATTGACATTGTCCATTTTGACCCGATACTGGGCTACTTCGGTGATTTTCATCATAACCGAAAGGATGCGATGGCATTGATCAGCAAAGAGACATTGGGTGTTGTTGGAAACGTCATATTAAACGTTATCTACTACGAGGAGTAGCGGTTGCTTTGTCGACCCTTGTTGGGCAATTAATCTTCAATCAACTTTTCGAGGTATATACCATACCCGCTTTTTTCAAGAGGCTTCGCAAGTTTTAGCAACTGTTCTTTCGAAATAAATTTTAAACGGTAAGCTATTTCTTCAATGCAGCCGATCTTCAGGCCTTGGCGCTGCTCAATCACCTGAATAAAATTTCCGGCTTGCATCAGGGAATCAAATGTGCCTGTATCCAGCCATGCTGTGCCGCGACTCATGATGCCAACGCGAAGTTTTCCATTTTTCAAGTACACATTATTGACATCCGTGATCTCCAGTTCTCCACGCGGACTTGGCTTCAATGCTTTGGCAATAGCGACAACATCATTGTCATAAAAGTATAGTCCCGGCACCGCAAAATTTGATTTTGGATGGCTGGGCTTCTCCTCGATGGAAATTGCATTCTGGTTCTTATCAAATTCAACAACACCGTAGCGCTCCGGGTCCTGGACATGGTAGGCAAAAACCACTCCGCCAGTTGGATGGGTATTCTCCTGAAGGAGTTCGATCAGCCCTGATCCGTAAAAAATGTTATCGCCCAAAACCAAAGCCACGCTATCTTTTCCAATAAAATTTTCTCCGATGATAAACGCTTGTGCAAGACCCTCCGGCCGGGGTTGTTCAGCATATGAGAACTCACAGCCCAGTTGCTTTCCGTCGCCCAACAGCCGTTTGAACAGAGGGAGATCGAGGGGTGTTGAGATGATGAGAATTTCCCGTATCCCCGCCATCATGAGAACTGACAACGGATAGTATATCATAGGTTTGTCATACAATGGCATGAGCTGCTTGCTCAGCACCAGGGTGAGGGGATGGAGACGCGTTCCTGAGCCTCCTGCTAGTATGATTCCTTTCATATCGCTGCTTTTTTCTGGTTCACGTTGCAAGGCAACGGCTGGCGTACACCCTCCGTTACTTTTATCTATCGGTTGTGGTACATGTCCGCATAATATTCTCGGTATGCCCCGGATGTCACGTGATCAAGCCATTCCCGGTTATTAAGATACCAGTCTACTGTCTTTTCAAGACCATTCGGAAAATCGATGGATGGCTTCCATCCAAGCTCCCGCTGTAGTTTGGATGAATCAATGGCATAGCGAAGGTCATGACCCTGGCGATCCGTTACGTACGAAATTAATTTTTGGGACGTTCCCGGCGCCCGGTTCAATTTTCGATCCATGATCTGACAGAGCAGCACAATGAGGTCGATATTTTTCCATTCATTGTTGCCACCAATGTTGTAGACTTCGCCAGGCCTGCCTTTGTGGAATATAACATCAATGGCGCTGGCATGATCCTCCACGTAGAGCCAGTCGCGCACATTTTCACCTTTGCCATAAACCGGGAGGGGTTTCTGGTTCAGGATATTGTGAATCATGAGCGGAATCAACTTTTCAGGGAAGTGATTGGGACCATAATTGTTAGAGCACCTGCTGATAATCACCGGGAGCCCGAAGCTACTGTGAAATGCTTTTACAAAATGATCACTTCCGGTTTTGGAAGCTGAATAGGGAGATCGGGGATCTACCGGCGTCTCTTCCGTGAAGTATCCGCCATGTTCCAGGGATCCGTATACTTCGTCGGTGGAAATGTGGTAGAACAGCTTGCCGGCGTAATGATCCTTCCAACTCACCTTTGCCGCCTGAAGCAAATTCAATGTCCCCACCACATTGGTAATTGCAAATGCTGCGGGATCTTCCAGGGACCGGTCTACATGGGATTCTGCGGCCAGGTGAATGGCGCCATCAAACTTTTCTTTATCGAACAATGCCTTCACAAATTCATAGTCTACAATGTCCCCTTTTACAAAAGTGTAGTTCTTCTTTTTTTCAATTTCGCGCAGGTTCTCAAGGTTTCCGGCATACGTCAGCTTATCAAGGTTGACAATGGAATATTCAGGATACCTGTTTACAAAAAGTCGGATCACATGTGAACCGATAAATCCTGCGCCGCCGGTGATCAGTATTTTTTTAGTCATCGTGTGTAGGCATCGAAGTTCTTGTGGTCGCGTTGATGCAATTCATCCTGCGAGAGCGTCTTAAAATATGCGTAGGTAATTTTGAGCCCTTCACTCCTTGAAACTTTTGGCTCCCACCCTAAAATCTTTTTTGCCTTTGTAATGTCAGGTTGACGCTGCCTGGGGTCGTCTTTAGGAAATGGTTTGTATATGATCTTTTGGGTAGTTCCTGTAAGCTTGATGATTTCCTTTGCAAAATCCAAAATGGTTATTTCATCCGGGTTGCCAATGTTAACAGGCAAGGCGTAGTCGGACATCAATAGTCTGTAGATTCCTTCGACAAGGTCATCCACATAACAGAATGAACGCGTTTGCAACCCATCACCGAAAACGGTGAGGTCTTCCCCGCGCAAAGCTTGGCCAATGAAAGCGGGGAGTACACGGCCGTCGTTCAAACGCATGCGTGGTCCATAAGTATTGAAAATCCTGATGATGCGAGTCTCCAAACCATGGTAGGTATGATACGCCATGGTGATGGCTTCCTGAAATCGTTTGGCCTCATCGTAAACGCCCCTGGGCCCTACTGGATTTACATTGCCATAATATTCTTCCGTTTGTGGATGTACATGCGGGTCACCATAGACTTCTGATGTGGAGGCCACCAAAATTCTGGCTTTCTTGGATCGGGCAATGCCCAGCAGATTGTGCGTGCCAAGCGAGCTCACTTTCAATGTCTGAATCGGAATTTTAAGGTAATCGATTGGGCTGGCCGGGGAAGCAAAATGCAGGATGTATTGAAGCTCGCCCTCCACGTGAACAAATTTTGAGACATCGTGGTGATAGAACTCAAAATCTTCGAGGTGAAAGAGATGCTGAATGTTTTTCAGTTCCCCCGTGATCAGGTTATCCATTGCGATGACATGGAATCCTTCTTTGATGAAGCGATCACAAAGATGAGAGCCGAGGAATCCGGCGCCTCCGGTTATTAGGATTCTTGGTTTAGGCATGTATTGTTTGTCTTCCGATGCTGAAGTAAGTGAATCCTTGATCTTTCATGTCTCGGAGTTCATAAAGGTTGCGGCCGTCAAAAATTATTTTGCTTTTCATGACCAATGACAATTTAGCAAAATCCGGGGCACGGAACTCCGGCCATTCCGTTGCAATAAAAATTGCATCAGCACCAGCCGCCGCATCGTAGGGTGTGGGATGATAAGAGATACTTGAGCCAAGAACTTTCTTCACATTGTCCATCGCTTCCGGATCATGCGCTCGGATCACAGCACCTTCTTCCAGAAGTTCTTTGATGTTAATCAGGGCTGGGGCTTCCCGGATATCATCTGTATGAGGCTTGAATGAGAGGCCCCAAAAAGAAATTACCTTTCCTTTCAGGCTGCCAAAGTGTTCTTTCATCCGTGGAATCAGCCTTGTCTTTTGACTTTCATTTACTTCTATGACGGACCTGAGAATCTTGAAGTCATAGAGATTTTCTTCTGATGCCTTTGCCAGTGCTTGTACATCCTTTGGGAAGCAGCTACCGCCATAACCAATGCCAGGGAAGAGAAATCTTTTTCCGATTCTGCTGTCAGTCCCCACGCCTCTTCGAACGGCGTCTACATCAGCACCCAGTTTCTCGCACAGGTTGGCGACTTCATTCATGAATGTAATCTTGGTTGCCAGGAATGAATTGGCTGCATACTTCGTCAATTCGGCAGATCGTTCATCCATGAAGATAATCGGGTTCCCCTGTCTTACAAAGGGAGCGTAAAGACTATTCATTATTTTGGTGGCACGTTCAGAAGATGTTCCAATAACAACCCGGTCAGGTTTCATAAAGTCTTCCACGGCCACTCCCTCCCGCAGAAATTCTGGATTGGAGACCACGTCAAATTCTACTTTTGCCTTGGCCTTTATCTTCGCTGTAACTTTTTCGGCCGTTCCAACCGGCACGGTACTTTTGTCAACAATGACAGTATATTTCTCAAGCAACCCACCAAGTTGTTCAGCAACTCCGAGTACATACTTAAGGTCAGCCGATCCATCTTCACCAGGAGGGGTTGGCAACGCCAGGAAAATAATCTGCGCGTCTTTGATTCCTTCTTTTAGGTCTGTGGTGAAAGTAAGCCGTCCTTGCGCAATATTTCGATCAAACAACAGATCAAGTCCGGGCTCATAAATGGTAATTTTTCCGACCGACAAATTGGCCACTTTCTCTTTATCAATATCAACACAAACAACCGTGTTGCCCGTTTCCGCAAAACAAGTGCCTGTGACCAAACCCACGTATCCTGTTCCAACCACTGATATTCTCATCTTTTCCAGTTAAAGAGCCGCAAAAATAGCACTTCGATGCCCAAATATTGCGTTCTGTATCAAATTTCCAACAAACGAACACTCGTTTGGTTGACTGATTAAGATGACTTACTTTTGAAGTCCAAAAAAACATGGGCGTATGCAATTGATGACAGAGACTTCCTCCGAGCTTGATTTTGAACAGTCGGAGGGGCAGCAGATGATCGCACAAATGGTGAGGGATTTTGGTGAAAAATTCATCCGTCCGCATATTATGGTGTGGGACGAGTCTCAGGAATTTCCTGTTGATGTTTTTCACAAGATGGGCAAGCTCGGATTAATGGGGGTTCTCGTCCCGACCGAGTATGGGGGTGCTGGATTGGGATATATGGAGTATGTCACAGCTATCCTTGAGATCTCGCGCATTGACGGATCGATTGGTCTGTCTATGGCTGCACACAACTCGTTATGCACCAATCATATTTTGCAGTTTGGCACCGAAGAGCAGAAGCATAAATATCTTCCGAAGTTGGCCGCTGGAGAATGGATTGGAGCGTGGGGATTGACCGAGCCTAATACCGGATCAGATGCTGGAAACATGAGAACGGTAGCGCGAAAGGAAGGCGACCATTATGTGCTCAATGGGACCAAGAATTTTATCACCCATGGCAAGAGCGGGAATGTCATCGTGGTCATTGTTCGTACGGGAGAAGCGGGGGATTCCCATGGAATGTCATCCTTTATCATTGAGAAAGGAACCCCGGGATTCACCTCTGGAAAGAAAGAAAACAAGTTGGGGATGAGGGCCTCGGAGACAGCCGAGCTGATATTCTCGGATTGCAAAGTGCACAAGAGCCAAATGATGGGAGAGGTAGGAGACGGGTTTATTCAATCGCTCAAGGTTCTTGATGGCGGCCGAATCTCTATCGCTGCCCTGAGTCTGGGGATAGCCCAGGGTGCCTTTGACGCGGCACTTCACTATTCAAAAGAGCGTCAACAATTCAACAAGCCAATCTCGAGTTTTCAGGGAATTTCTTTCAAATTGGCGGAGATGGCCACCAAGATTGAGGCGGCGAGATTGCTTACGTTTAGGGCGGCTGAATTGAAGAATTTGGGCCGAAGCGTAAACAAAGAATCAGCCATGGCTAAGCTTTTTGCTTCTGAAGTGGCCGTGGACGTCGCAAATGAAGGGGTACAGATTTTTGGAGGATATGGTTATACCAAGGACTACCCGGCGGAGAAGTATTACAGGGACGCCAAACTTTGCACCATCGGTGAAGGAACCTCAGAAATCCAGAAATTGGTTATTTCCAGGGCACTTTTGAAGTGATTTTGCAAAATTGAAGCACTTTCCCCTATATTTGCGCCCCCTAACAATTCAATTTTTGTATGCTGATTATCAACATTAAGGAAAACGAGTCCATTGACAAGGCCCTGAAGCGCTTCAAGAAGAAGTTTGAAAAGACGGGTGTACTGAGAGAGTTGCGTGCCCGCACTTCCTTTGAAAAGCCATCTGTCAGAAGGCGTACTCAGGTATTGAAGGCGGTTTATCGTCAAAAGCAATTCGTTTCTGAGAATTACTGATATTTATTAGAAGATATTTTATTAAGATATCCCTTCGGGCACTTTCCCCGGGGGGATTTTTTTTTTACATTTCTCCTGTCGCCCGGATGGTGCTGTCAGCATGATCGATTCGTTTCTGAATTATCTTCGTTTTGAAAAGAGGTTTAGCCCTCACACCGTCCTTTCTTATCAAAATGATCTTTCCCAATTTGAGCAATACTTGAAAACAAGTTTTGAGGATGCTCCTACATCGGCCAACTATAGCATGGTTCGTTCCTGGATTGTACAGCTGTCCGAAAATCAGCTAGACCCATTGTCCATCAATCGAAAAATTGCAAGCCTTCGAAGCTTCTATAAATTCCTGATGAGGCGGGAGGTGATCGCCAAGGATCCGATGGCCAAAATCAAAGTGCTGAAGACAAAGAAAAAACTTCCTCACTTTGTCAAGGAACAGGAGATGGTCACCGTGCTGGACCAGCAGTCGTTTGAAGACACGCATGAAGGTTGGAGGGAACGGCTGATGTTGGAACTTCTATATGGTACTGGCATGCGTCTTTCGGAACTGATCAATCTAAAGGAGAATCAGATTAATCTCCAGGAGCGTACAATCAAGGTGCTTGGAAAAAGGAACAAAGAACGCGTCATCCCATTTTCTGATTCCCTTGTTCCAATCATTCAAGGGTATCGTGCTGTCAGAAATAAGGAAATAAAAGCACACGACCACGGTTGTTTCGTCGTTAATGATACGGGAGGAAAATGCTATCCGATGCTGGTTTACCGGGTTGTAAAAAAACACCTGGGCAATTTTACGTCCGTTGAAAAAAGAAGTCCGCACGTATTGAGGCACAGCTATGCTACCCATTTGCTAAACAAAGGAGCAGAAATTAATGCGGTAAAAGACTTGTTGGGTCATAGCAGTTTGGCCGCCACACAGGTGTATACCCACAACTCCATGGAAAAACTTAAAAAAGTATTTGACCAGGCCCATCCGAAAGCATGACAAATTAAGATGGTGATTCTGGTGATCGTTTACTTAACCAGAAAATTTTATTGTACGATTGTTTCACTTAAATTTTTTCTTCGCTATGAGACTACAAGTTCACTCCATTCACTTTGATGCAGACCGTAAGTTGATCGATTTTATTGAGCAGCGGGTCGACAAGCTAAATACGTTTTATGATCGCCTGGGCGATGGTGAAGTTTTTCTGAAGCTCAACAATGAGGGCATTGAAAATAAGACCGTGGAGATCAAATTGAATGTTCCGGGAAAACAATTATTTGCGAAAGAACAGGCCCGCTCATTTGAGGCTGCCGCTGATCTGGCCATCGAAGCCTTGCGAAATCAACTAAAAAAATTCAAGACCCGAATAAAGAACGGAAGGGTTTAAACAAAAAAATGGGCCCCGATCTCGCGGGGCCCATCCTATTTAGGCCAATTTAAATGCCTTTTTTACCCGATCGACGTAGTCCAGCTTTTCCCAAGGGAATAATTCAACTTTTACTTTTTTCTCTGTTTTGGTACCCTTGTTGAACACTTTTTCTACGACTTTGGGCTCCCTTCCCATGTGCCCATAGGCAGCAGTCTCAAAATAAATCGGTGTGCGCAGTTGAAATCGCTCCTCAATGAAATAGGGACGCATGTCGAAGATCTTTGCAATCTGCTTTGAGATCGCGCCATCGGTCATGTTCACTTTTGCTGTACCGTAGGTGTTAACATACAAACCAACTGGCTGAGCTACGCCAATGGCGTAAGCAACCTGCACCAACACCTCATCACACACACCTGCCGCCACCAGATTTTTGGCGATGTGACGTGTTGCGTAGGCAGCGGACCGATCTACTTTGGAAGGATCTTTTCCAGAAAAAGCGCCACCACCATGGGCTCCTCTTCCGCCGTAGGTGTCCACAATAATTTTTCTGCCGGTAAGCCCGGTGTCACCATGAGGTCCACCAATCACAAACTTTCCGGTGGGATTTACATGGTATGTAATATCGTTGCCAAAAAGGCCATGAAGCCGCTTGGGCAATTTCTTTTTTATGCGGGGAACGAGAACGTTGATCACATCTTCCCGAATGACCTTGAGCATGGCAGCATCTTTGTCGAAATCATCATGCTGGGTGGAGATGACGATGGTGTCAATGCGGGTTGGTTTGCCATCATCGCTGTACTCAATGGTTACCTGAGATTTTGCATCGGGTCGAAGGTAAGTCATCACTTTACCTTCTTTGCGAATCGCAGAAAGTTCACGCAGTAGCATGTGGGCCAGATCCAATGGCAACGGCATGTAGTTGTCTGTTTCATTGGTTGCATAGCCAAACATCATTCCCTGATCTCCAGCACCCTGGTCTTCTTTTTTCTTGCGTTCTACACCTTGATTGATATCGGCTGATTGCTCGTGAATGGCTGAGAATATTCCACAGCTGTTGGCTTCGAACATGTACTCGCTCTTGGTATAGCCAATTTTTCGAATCACTTCGCGGGCGATG
>JAYVEZ010000007.1:0-25027 GCA_043773645.1 Cytophagales bacterium | reverse complement strand
ACTTGATTCTTGGACTCGTCAATCCTCAACTCAAATGAATTATTCTTCAAATTCATAATGATCAGCTGACCCGAAGTGGCAACGCCTGCCATCAAGCTTCCATCCGGACTTATGTCAATCGATTTGATTTCATATGGCAACGTCGCAAGCATCTTACCCTGGCCTGTAATGTGATTGGTGAAACGTACGGTTCTATCGGACCCCACTGAAAGGAATCCGGAATTGTCAGGCAAAAATTTGATGTCGTTCACATAGCCCTTATGGCCCTTGACGATACCAGGCTTTTCACCAGGCTGATCCAGATGAAAGATTTGAATGCTCGAAGAATCACTTCCATTGATGAGGTATTTCTCGTCCTTGCTCAGTGCCAGAACTCTGTTAGGATAAGGGTTAAAGTCAATTAAGTTATCGGCAGTACTTTTGAGATAATCCCCCTTGAAAATTCGTCCGTCATTACCCGTTGTGTAGAATGTGCTTCCCTCCCTGGAGACCGCGAGGCCAAACATCTTGTTCTTCAAATTACCGGGTATCCTGATCTGGTTATAATTTGGATTTTCAGAGAGTTTGGCAATGGCATAATACAATCCAATATAAACATAGGGGTCATACTTGTGTCCGCCATAAGTAGAATGATATTGATAACCCTGCATGGCAAGGAGTCCTGCAAGTTCTTTGTCGTCGATGGTGGGAGATTTGGCTTCAAGGGACTGGGCTACAGAAAGGTAAAGCAATCGATTGGCCTCGTCGCGGGCTTTCTGGGCTATGTCGGTTTGCTTTATCGCCTCCACTTTGGCAGCCTTTTCCAATTCCTCAGATGCAATGGCTTTTTGTTCCTGTGCCAAGGCCAGTTGGTAGTTACGTTCTGCTTGCGCTGTAGCAAATTGCGCTTGTTTTAGCGCTTCTTCTACCCGACCGTAAGCAACAACCAGGTCCTTTTGCTGCTTCACTGTAATATCTCGCTGTCTCTCGGCCTCTTGGGTGGCCTCAATCGCTTTCCCTTCATTCTTTACAGCTTCAGCTCTTTGTATTTCTGCAATATCCCGTTGCCTGCCAGCTTCTATGGACTGCGTGAATCCATAGATCATGAAAAGAATAGCGATAACCGCAGCTGTTCCCAATACGATTGACGTCACCCTCGCTCGCCGCAACATCCTTCGTTGCAACATCTCCTGGTTCTTGAGTTCTGCCTCATAGGTAATCCTGCTGGTGTCCAGGAATACAATAGCCCGTTCAAAAGCAATATCATAACGCTGCGCCCAGATGCGGGTTGGCTTCTGTTTTTTCTGCCAATTCAAAGCCAACTGCAAATCAGGTGGACGCCATAGGCCTGCTTTTCCAGTCTGATAAAGTGCAGAAGCATCGGAAATTCTCTTGTACAGTTGAGACGATTCAAACTCTTCTTCTACCCAATTAAAAAGGCGTGTCCATATCCGCATTAAGCTCTCATGAGAAAGTTCAACTACGGTTGATCCTGTCAGTGCGACGTGAGCTCCCGGCATCAGGAATGACCGGCCCGTCCGACGGAAACACTCTACTACTTTTATAACTTCGTCTTCTGTGGCCCCAGCCAGTTCGGAAACCAGTTTTATTCTGGAAGGCCTTCGAAGGCCCTGATTTTCCTGATTCTTTTCAGTAAGACTCTTGAATAATACTTCCGCAATTTCTTTCTCACTGGTATTCAGCTCTTCATAGGCTTCATTTGCGTGGAGTGAAAGTGCCTGGCTAATTTTTCCGATCGCATTATAATGCCTGAGGTCCATGGCCTCTCCTGCTTCCCGGTTGGCAGCCCAATAATCCCAAGTGCGCATCAAGGCATGTTGCATAATGGGCAACTGGTCCTGGTGGTCACCGATATCGCTTAACAGTTTTTTAACCAGCCGTGTGGTAATCTTTCCGCCGCCCACAGCCACTGGCCCTTCAATGGCAAGCCTTTTTTGCTCACGACCCATTTGAGGGACAAGGTAATTACTTGCGTTAATCATTTGGGTCAGCCCGGGAAATACCGAGCATTCACCAATAAAATCAGACCGCAAGCTAAGAGAGATATAGAGTGGAAATTTCGTCTGAGTTATGGCATTCAAAATAAGATTTACGTAGTGTGCTGATTCATTGACTTGATCCTCACCTAAGTCTCGAAAACGCAACAATTCCTCAAACTGATCCACAAGAAAAAAGACATTCTCATGTTCAAACTTTTGAAGAAACTCGGCCACTTCAATCAGGCCATCGGGTCCGCTATTCAATACCGATTTAATGATGGCGTGTTGAATGGGTTTATCCGCTACCTTAATTCTTCCATCAACCTCGAGTTGATGGATGATAGAATCTGCGAGGTTGGAAATGGGCGAATTGCCTGGCCGGGTGGTGATCACCTGCCAGTTGGGGCTGTTCTTGGCCATGAACCCGCCATACAACACGGGTACTAGTCCGCAATACATTAAGCTGGACTTACCACTGCCGGAATAACCCATGATGGTGACAGACCGGTTGAGAGCAAGTTTCGACAGAATCTCGTCGACCTGCCCTTCGCGACCAAAGAAAAGATGCGACTCTTCAATGGTAAAAGGGCGCAATCCAGGAAAGGGATTGGTACCTAAAGGTTCCAAACCCGCTTCCGGTGGATGTGTTTCCTCCACCAATTCTCCCGGTTGTACGGAATAATTAAGCATTAGCCGTTTATAGAATCAGAAAATTAACAAATTAACCTGTAACCCCCACCCACTGCCCTCAATCTTTAGTTCAAAAAATAATTCGAATTTGAAGCTATTTGGGATATAAGTTTAAAAAATCGTTGAAATTTAGTGGAATTTACGCATATTCCAAAACACGGTCGGCCAACTTTACATTTTCAGCCAATTGCTCATACAACTGGTCCTTTCCGATCCGCAGCAATACGGTTCGCTCTTTGGCGATAAGGGTATTGGTTTTGGCAAACCCAGGTAGGGAAAGCATCTCCCCAAGGAAATGCCCTGGTCCGTATGTGGCCCGATGTTGTCCTTGGTTGAAATAATCTATTTCTCCGGAATAAACTATGTAAAAGCTGTTGTTCGATCGTTCATCCAGGGAAAGCGATTCATTCTCATTCATCAGTTCTTCCTGGGAGATGTCAGCAAGAAATGAAAGACTCAAACCGGTTATCCCCGAGAAAATATTCATCCCGCTGAAGAAGCGTATTTTCTCAAAAAGTAGAATACTCGCATGACCAGATGCTCCTTTTATAGCGCCATCAAGTGCCTTTTGGGTTTCTGACGCGAGGCGAATGACATTGGATTGGTAGGTGTCGTGGTCAATTTGGTACAAAGCCCAGCCAGCCATTTCACGGATCAACCGGTCAGGATTAAATAACTGGGCAATCAGATCAAGGGAGAATTCCGAAATACGGAGCAACCCGATCTGCCGAAGAACGCATGCTTTCGTCCAACGATTTGTTTGTGTAAAGTCTCTGTTTATCAGAAACTTAAGAACCAACTTTTCGTCCAGCTCAATGCGGGGATAAAAGACTTCAAGCTTGTTGATCCTGTCCTGTTCTGAGAGTTCATCCAGAACAGGAATGACCCTTTCCTTCAATTGCTCAGACAAGAAAACATCCAGGAGTTCAATGGCAAAGGAAGTTCCCTCCACCGTACCGCTTTCAATATTCTCTTTCACCAACTGAATGGACCTCGTATCATACAACATGGCCATCAACATGTATACGTGATCGATGTCACTTGAAATCTCAGCGCGAATGGCCTCCTTCAATTCGTTGGCAAACCCCTCATCTCCTATTTCAGCGATCGCACTGAGGTTCCAACTGATATCCCCAATATCATTTTCAATGGCAAACTTTATTCGTGAAATCTGAGATATGCCTGCCTTGAAGCCGGAGCCTCCCATGGCCAGCAAGACATTTGACACAACAACCTTGTCTGGGTAATCAATTTTATTCCAGAGCAGGTCTTTGGCTCGTTGGCCTCCGATCCGCCCGATGATCTGGACGATCCGAATCATCGTTTGGGTGCTTTGACCGGACCGGTAGAATGAACTATCCAACTGCGATAATGCCTTTCCCCCGACGAGTACAAGGGCATTCAACGCCTGGTTACTGTATTGCGGATTGCTAAGATTTTCAATAAGAGCAAGGATAACTTCAGGGCTATTCTTCTTGATGGAAGTCTTAATGGCGGTATTCCTCACCTTGGAGTCCGGGTCACTGAGCAGTTCAATCAAGAAAGACGTATTGTCCTCCACCGATGTATGTAAAAGCAGTTCTGAAGCATACTGACGATCACCTGGATCATTCGACCGGGTAAGCCTTAGTATCCGTGATTTGGTTATATCTCCCCCGCTATTGATGATCATCTCCAACTCACTCTTTGTTAACAAATTCTTATCGGACACATCCGATTTAGCGCTATCGTAACGAATGACATAACGTTCGGAAACCGATAGCCCCTTTATTTCATTCATCTTCCTTTGGGCATAGTCACGTGTTTCTTCGCTCCCATTCCTGATCAATGCGTTGACCCATGTGCTCATCTCTGCTGGGTTGATCTTCTCTAAGAGCTTATAGGAAAAAACCGCAATGCCTGGCTTTGCATTTGATAACCTGGCTTCCAACTTCTGAGTGATTTGCCCAAATCCCACTTCCAGCTTTTCCAAGGTTGTGCCCACCGTCTCAAGCTTCGACCTGATTTTGGTTTTATACCCGGTATATAAGTTCCTGATTACAATAAAGTACAGTACCACCAATATTGTCACCAGGAGCGGCATCCATATGATTTTAAAGAATGGCAGGGTGGCAAAAACAAAAATTAAAATACCTGCTATAAACCGGCCCGACTCATTTACCACTCCCTCTACCTTTGCCTGTATACCAAACCGATACCGACTGTCCAGTGGAATGAACAACAATTTGAACATCGGGTTCTCCAGGGAATCCCGGATCATATTGTTAAACAACCTGATCAATGCTACAAACAAGAAAAAATAAATGAATGCGTTGGGGGCCATCTCTGGAGTATATCCGAAAATAAGCCCCGTAAAGCTTGCGCTGAGGGAAAAAATACCTACCACAACCGGGAGCAATAACAAGGCTACGCGGATACCGTAGTTGCTCACAACCCTGTCGTTCACAAAGGTCTGCATGATGAAGCTCAGACCATAAATGCTGGCATTGAAATACGCAAGGAAGTTGGTCAACTCGCGTTGGTTGGGATACTGTACTTTAATGAGTTCCTGAAAAGTGAACTGGCAGAAGATCAGGGTCACCATGGAAATAATCAGAAATATAGACAGCAACTTGGTATACGGGTCGGTGAGTACTTTTGCCATGCTGGTCTCACTCCTTACCGTATCATCGAATTCCTTTGGATCATTCTTGATCAGAGGAAACTTTATTGAAATCACAATAAAATGTACAGCGGATACAATGATGCTTAAACAGCATATAATCAAATAGTTGTCTGTCGCAGGAAATAAGCTGGCGGTCATTGGAATCAACACATTGGCCAGGATGATTGCAATCAATTGACCGGTATCAATCCAACCGATGATCCGCTTTGACTGCTTGAAGTTGAATAGGCGGCCAAAAATTCCCCAATAGCTCAACAGCAGCACTGCGGTAATCGGACCTGTCATGCAAAACATGAAGAAAATAATTGGCTTCTTATATTCCTCCGGGCCATAGTGATAGCCAATATAAAAGAACGCAGTAATCGCTACGACCAGCAGAATGGAGGAGGTGGTGAGGTTTGAAAACTTAATCTTGTTTTGGGCAAAAGAGAAAGCCAGTGTCGCAATAATTCCTAAAAATCCGGAAACCAGGAAGGCTTTGTTCAATTCATTCCCCAGTGTATTCAAGAAGAGGGATTCGGCAACAACACTGTACGTAGCAAAGAAAATGCCCATGAAAAATCCCGCTCCCAACATAAGCATGACCTGAATTCTTTCCTCCGGACGGACATTCAAGAACTGAAGAAGGGATTTTAACATGGTAGAAAGTTACGACGTTCAGGTTAAAAATAAAAAAACCGGTCATTTGACCGGTTTTCATTAATCTGTAATCATTCAACTATTTCTTCTTGGCTCCCGAAGTTGAGTCCTTCTTTGAAGGCACATTGGATTGTTCGGTCTTATACAAATCATTGAGTCCTTTCACCACTTCTTTGCTGATGTCAAGGCGATCATCACCATAGAGTAGATCACTGGCCGCATCAAATTTAAGCACCACCTCGAGACCCTTCTCCTGCCCATACTTCTTCAGGTACGCAGTTACCCGATCATACAAATCTTTGGTCATTTTTTCCTGGTCGACCTGGATCTCCTGTGATAAGCTCTCCTGATACAACTGGAGATTCTGGCGCTTCTTTCCAAGGTCTTCTTCTACAGCCCTGGCTTGCCCAATGGTAAGGTTGCCGGAATTGCGCTGATATGTTTCGAATTCATTCTGAAGCCCTTGCGCACGGCTTTTCAGGTCTTGATCCAACCGCTGGCCCTTAGCCTGCAGTTTGTCGCGATTCACCTTGAAATAGTCATAATATTTCAAAAGGGTATCTGAACTGATATAGGCGATTTTGAGGTCGCCGACACTGGTCGTTGAGGTCAATGCTGGACTCTTGGGTCCGGAAAAATGTAGATAATACAAAACTGCTACGGCGACCAACAATATGGCGTTGATGGCAAGGGAAATGTTTTTCATAGTTTATTTATTAGGGGCGCAAATATAATTGGAATTCAGAATTACTGCTTATACCACTCTGCATACATCGGATAATTCCGGGCCGTCCGGCCAATCACCTCCTTCATTTCTGGCCCAATGTCCTTTACTTTCCGGGCGGGGATTCCCGCATATATGCTTCCTGGTTCAACCTGGGTTCCTGCCAGCACAATGGCCCCCGCAGCAATTACGGATTCCCTCCCAATCAGCGCATCATCCATTACAATGGCACCCATCCCGATCAAGACATTATCTTCCACGGTGCAGCCATGTACAATGGCATTGTGAGCGATGGATACATTGCTTCCGATGACTGTTTTGGCCTTTTGATAGGTACAATGAATAATGGCCCCGTCCTGAATATTCGTGTTGTCACCAATGGAAATGGAGTGAACATCCCCCCTCACCACCGCATTAAACCAAACCGTGCAATTGTCCCCCATCTGCACCTCGCCTACCACCACGGCATTCTCGGCAATGAAGCAATTCTTCCCAAACACGGGTGTTTTCCCCCTCAAGGTTTTAATTATGGCCATACCGTTGATTTTGATCGCAATAATAGCATTCAATTTAATACTATTAGCCAACTGACAAGATGTCACGAATGGGTAAAATGTCTTAAATTTGTATTCTCAAAAATGAAAATGAAGGATTTGATAGCAGATTTGGGTGTTCTGCCACAAGAACCACAGGTGGAAGAGGTAAGAATTTATGGCGGTACCAATTCAGGTAAAGCCCGGAAGCTGTATATCGAAAGCTATGGCTGTCAGATGAACTACTCGGACAGTGAGATTGTGGCCTCCATTCTTCAAAAGGAGGGGTTTGATACCACATCAGAAATTTCCGAGGCCGATGTAGTTTTTCTGAACACGTGCTCAATCAGGGAAAAGGCTGAGCAGACTGTACGCAACCGCCTCACCCACATCAATGGCCTTAAAAAGCACAAACCCGAACTCCTGGTGGGTGTACTGGGATGCATGGCGGAGCGCTTGAAGGTCAAATTTATGGAGGAGGAAAAAATCGTTGACTTGGTGGCCGGTCCGGATGCATACCGTGACTTGCCGAACCTCATTGCCCAGGTAGATGAAGGAGAAAAGGCAATCAATACATTCCTTTCACGGGAAGAAACGTACGCTGACATAAGTCCGGTACGACTAAATTCCAACGGGGTGACAGCGTTCATCTCGATCATGCGGGGCTGTGACAACATGTGCACTTTCTGTGTTGTGCCTTTTACTCGAGGGCGGGAACGCAGCCGGGATCCTGAATCAATATTGGCTGAAGCCCATGACTTGTTTGAAAAGGGATTTCGGGAAGTAACATTGCTGGGTCAAAACGTCGATTCTTACAAATGGAGCCCGGAAGAAAACAATAAAGCCAGATTGGAGAAGAGTATAGACGCCCGGCAAGTAATCAACTTTGCCCAGTTGCTTGAAAAAGTTGCTCAAGTTCACCCGGACCTTCGTGTACGGTTCTCCACGTCACATCCAAAGGATATCACGGATGACGTGCTATACACGATGGCACGATATGAAAATATCTGCAAGAATATTCACCTGCCCGTGCAGAGTGGTAGTTCCAGAATTTTAGAGTTGATGAATCGTGGATACTCCCGGGAATGGTACCTCAAAAAAATTGATCGCGTACGTGAAATTTTAGGAGTCGAATGTGGCATTACCTCAGACATGATCTCTGGGTTTTGCGGTGAGACAGAAGAAGAGCACCAGGAAACACTCTCGTTGATGGACCTGGTGAAGTATGATTACGCTTACATGTTCATGTATTCTGAAAGGCCGGGCACCCTCGCAGAAAAAAAATATCGGGATGACACCCCGGATGAAACAAAAGGACGACGGCTCACCGAGATAATCGAAAAGCAAAACAAGCATTCGCTCGAGCGGAATCAGCCCGACTTAGGCAGAACGTACAAGGTTCTGATTGAAGGATTTTCAAAACGCTCTGTCGATTTTCTTCAAGGAAGAAATTCTGCCAACAAGGTTGTTATTTTTCCAAAAGAAAATAAAACGAAAGGACAATACGTCCATGTCCTGATTGAAAGGTGCACAAAGGGAACCTTGTTTGGTAAAATAGTTTAGGAAGAAATGGCAATAACAGAAAATGATATTCAAAGTGTAAAGCAACGATTCGGCATCATTGGCAATGCCCCCATGCTTAACAACGCAGTTCGCGTAGCCATGCAGGTCGCACCTACGGAAATGTCAGTATTGATTACCGGAGAAAGTGGTAGCGGGAAGGAATCTTTTTCCAAGATTATTCACTCCTTAAGTCCCCGAAAACACGGACAATTCATCGCCATCAATTGTGGCTCTATTCCTGAAGGAACCATTGATTCTGAACTATTTGGGCATGAAAAGGGCTCTTTTACCGGAGCACACGAGGCCCGAAAAGGATATTTCGAAGTAACCAATGGGGGAACGATCTTCCTCGACGAAATAGGTGAAATGCCTCTTGGCACACAGGCCCGTTTGCTAAGGGTTCTTGAGAATGGCGAATTCATAAAAGTAGGTTCTTCCAAAGTTCTGAAGACTGATGTTCGCGTTGTCGCCGCGACGAACGTCAACCTCATGAACAAGGTAGAAGATGGAAAAATCAGGGAGGATCTTTATTACCGCCTCAACAGTGTGCCAATCTTTGTTCCACCCTTGCGCGAACGGGGAAAGGACGTTGAATTGCTCTTTAGAAAATTTGCCTCCGACTTTGCCGAACGTTACAAAGTCAAACCGATATCGCTGACAGATGAAGCCAAGGAGATATTATTGAAGTACCGGTTCCCGGGAAACATCCGGCAACTCAAAAACCTGGTCGATCAAATCTCGGTTCTTTCTACCGATCAGAAATTGATTACATCCGAGAGCTTGCAAATCTATCTCCCGCCCCAAACCAATCTGCCTGCCTTATACAAAGAAGGATCCTATCAAGATCTTTCTGAAAGAGAAATACTCTATAAAGTACTATTTGATATGCGCAAGGATGTCAATGAGCTCAAGCGCATTGTCCTGGAAAACGTTGCCAATCCGTCTCATGCCGCTCAGATCGTAAAAGAAAACCCACACCTTTTTTCTGAAGCGCATGCTGAGCGTGGGAATTCACAGGAGCCCGTTACCCTTAACCTCAATGGCAGCAATGCCCCTGACTCCGAAGGCGCGGAAGAGGTTCAGGACATCAGCCACGAGGCTGAAGACGACTCACTATCCATTGAAAAGAAGGAAAAGGAATTGATCATGCGCGCTTTGCGCAAAAACAACAACAAGCGAAAATACGCGGCACGGGATTTGGGTATATCTGAAAGAACCCTCTATCGCAAGATCAAAGAATACCAACTTGAGGACTAAGATTTCATTTTCATTTTTATTCTTGCTTTTCGCAGTCAGCGGTTGTAGCAAGTACTCATTTTCTGGAGCCGCCACCACAGCCAAAACAATTGCGATCGAACAATTCTTTAACAACACTGACCTTGCTCCTGCCAACTTAGGCCAGACATTTACCAACAGGCTCAAAGACTACTACCAACAGAATTCGAGCCTCCGGGTTATTGTCGAAAATGGAGAATTACACATTGAAGGAACCATTTACGATTACCGCATCAATCCCATTGCCCCCGTATCAACGGGAAACATCAATGATCCAAACGTTGCGGCGCTCTCTCGCCTTACCATTGGGGTCAAGGTCACCTATGAAGACAATACAGAGCCAAAGAATAGCTTCAAAGAGAGAACATTCAGCTTTTACAAGGATTTTGATAACACCTTAAACTTCACTTCGATTCAAGAGGATTTGGAGAAAAAGATCATTGATCAAATACTGATTGATATCTTCAATGCCACGGTCGCAAACTGGTAGTTTTCAGCTATTTGTGCACTCTCATATTTTCTGTTAGATTTACCATTCAACCTGCTTTGAATGGATTCGGCCGCCTTCTATGCGTTAACTAAAAACTTCGCTCATCTCACCACTGGTGAGGCAAATTCGCTGGAGCAACTGGCAAAGCAACACCCCTATTGCCAGATCATTCACCTTTTGCATTCACGTGCCGCCCAAGACCTTGGATATCCCAATAAATCTGAATTATTAAACATCAGTGCCGTTTACTCCAGTGACCGCAATGTATTGAAGTGGGTTATGACGACTGCACGGACGACCCGGGTTGAAGAGCCCTTGCCCGTGGCTACACGGGAGCCATCTCAGGAGCCTGCGCCTGTTGTCATTGCTGTAGCATCCGCACCAATGGTTAACCCACCCATCGCAAAGCCCGCTGACAACCTGGCCATTGTCTCATTATCGGATGATGCGTTGCGGGACGACATCTATGTGCAACTACAGAAATTGAAAAAGTCCAAGCACGACTTCGAAGTGAGTTTGGAGGAATTTCAGAAGACAAGTTTGGCAGAAGGTTTGGAGGTTGAATCAAAGAAGAAAAACAAGACTGTCAAAGAAGGCATGGATCCATTGCTGGATGAGATTAAGTCAAGCAAGAAAAAACTGAAGGTGGATAATCCTAAGCAAATAGAACAGAATGAAATCATCGACCAGTTCATTAAGACCCAGCCGATCATTCCAAAGGCAAAGCCCACAACCCCGGCCAATGACCTTTCTGAAGAATCCAGTGTTTTCAGCGATGGCATCGTCTCAGAAACCCTGGTCGATATCCTTCTGAAGCAAGGCAAAAAGGAGAAAGCCATTGAAGTTTTGAAGAAGCTGATTTGGAAGTTTCCACAGAAAAAGGCTTACTTTGCCGCTCAAATTGAAGAACTGAAAAATTAACTTATGTACACTTTATACATTGGACTTACAATTTTCGCCGCTGTGCTGTTGGTACTGGTTGTTTTGGCCCAAAACTCAAAAGGGGGTGGATTGTCAAGCCAATTTGGCGGGAGTAGTGCATCTAACCTGATTGGAGTGAAGAAAACAGGGGATCTGTTGGAACGCCTCACCTGGGGTCTTGCCATCGCGGTGATGGTGTTTTCTCTAGCTACCAACTTCTCTACACCGGCACCCACAGCGGCCACCGATGACCTTCTGGAACGGGCCAAGGAGCAGCAAGGACTTCCTTCGCCCAGCCTGAAAAAGCAAGATTCGTCAGCTACCGCACCCGCGAAATAGGTGGTTCACCCAGCATCTTAAAATGAAAGGTGCTTGATCAGAAGCCTTTTGGCAACGGGAACCAAGGTCTGCAAATACGGAAATTTCATTTTTGAGAGTACAAGGAACGCTGCAGGGTTTGGAAGATCTGCATACTGCCGAATCAAGCTTAACTTCATGTGCTCATAAGTATTTGTGAACGTATACTGTGTGGTGTGGATCAAATGCGTTTGCAACCCACGCATTCCCTCAGAGCTATTTTGGTAGACTGTCACCTGATACCGATAAACGTGGGTTTCATTTTCCGGTGGCTGCGTAATAAACATATAGCCTTCATGCGCATAGAGTGGCACGACTCCTACAGGTGACAGTTCGCATTTTGACTCTACAAATTCATAGATGGATGAGCCTTCTTTCATAGAGTCCTTCATTTGCGGCAGCGCGAACTCCATAATTGATTCAATCTCCTGCATGACCGCATCGTCTTCAATTATTTTCTTGTAGTTGATCTCGAGCATCTTCAGGTTATCAAGGGAAAGTTCCTTGGGGAAAGATTCAAGAATCAGGGCCTTGTTTTCCTGCAGGGCCTGAAGGTTTCGGTAGTGGAGTATCAGATCCGATAGTTGGGGATATAATTCTATCCTCCCGAAGGATTCCTTAACCCGCTTCAAATAACCAAGAAGTACATACTTCTTGTATTCAAAGTCGATGAGACCTTCCGTGAGCCAGTTGTCCTTCAGGTTTTCCATAAAAGGAGCATTTTCCTATAAGTATACGAAAAAGATGAATTTTCAGTCTATCCTGCCATTTTTTCCAATATGACCTGACAGACAGGGCATGTTTCCATCCCGCAGGGGCTATTTTCATGAAAAACTGACCTGGAATGTCATGGATGCCCTTTTGGCATGAAAATCGACACACGCGAATCAGTTTATTATTAATAACAAACCTTTTAATCCATATGGCTAAAATCAATTTCAAACCCAACGAAGACCGCGTCCTGGTAGAACCAGCGGCAGCAGAAGAAAAAACAGCTTCCGGCATTATTATTCCGGACACCGCTAAGGAAAAACCACAAAAAGGTAAAGTGATAGCCGTGGGCGAAGGCATCAAAGACAAGCCTGTCACAGTAAAAGTTGGTGAACACATTCTCTATGGCAAGTATGCCGGCACTGAGATCACCATCGATGGAAAGGATTATCTCATCATGCGCAATTCCGACATCTTCGGATCAATCTAATCAACCAATAAATCAGTTAACTATTATGGCAAAAGAAATTACATTCGATACTTCCGCCCGCGACAGAATCAAGAAGGGCGTTGATAAATTGGCCAATGCAGTAAAAGTAACATTGGGTCCAAAGGGACGCAACGTTATCCTCGACAAGAAATTTGGTGCGCCCACAGTAACCAAAGACGGTGTATCCGTAGCAAAGGAAATTGAGCTAAAAGATCCTATTGAAAACATGGGTGCACAACTCGTGAAAGAGGTAGCTTCCAAAACTGCCGATGCAGCAGGAGATGGTACCACCACAGCGACTGTGTTGGCTCAATCCATTTACGCTCACGGCATCAAGAACGTGGCCGCTGGAGCAAATCCGATGGACCTGAAGCGTGGCATTGACAAGGCTGTGGAAGCCGTTGTTGAAAGCCTGCGGAAGCAATCAAAGGATATTAAGGGTTCCAAAGAAATCACGCAAGTAGCTACCATCTCATCCAACAACGATGTTGAGATAGGTAAGATGATTGCCACTGCGATGGAGAAAGTTGGAAAAGATGGCGTGATCACCGTAGAAGAAGCGAAAGGAACTGAAACTGAAGTGAAGACCGTAGAAGGTATGCAATTCGATCGCGGTTACCTCTCTCCTTACTTTGTGACCAACACAGAGAAAATGGAAGCTGATCTGGAGAGTCCATATATTCTTATCTATGACAAGAAGATTTCTTCAATGAAGGAACTTCTTCCTGTTCTGGAAGCAACAGCCCAAACTGGCAAGCCCCTTTTGATCATTGCCGAAGAAGTAGAAGGTGAAGCCCTTGCTACCCTCGTGGTAAACAAAATCCGTGGTGCGCTGCGCGTAGCTGCCGTTAAAGCTCCTGGATTTGGAGACAGAAGAAAGGCCATGTTGGAAGATATCGCTGTCCTCACAGGAGGAAAAGTGATTTCTGAAGAAACAGGCATGAAGTTGGAAGATGCAAAACTGGATTCTCTCGGCCGCGCTGAGAAAATCAATATTGACAAGGACAATACGACCATCGTTAATGGAGCCGGTAAGAAAGGTGAAATCAATGGCCGTATCAACCAGATCAAAGCCCAGATTGAATCTACGACTTCAGATTACGACCGCGAAAAGTTGCAAGAGCGTCTTGCCAAACTCTCCGGCGGTGTAGCCATACTCTACATTGGTGCTGCCACCGAAGTAGAAATGAAGGAAAAGAAAGACCGTGTTGACGATGCATTGCACGCAACCCGCGCTGCCGTTCAGGAAGGTATTATCCCTGGTGGTGGTGTGGCTTACATCCGTGCCATTGATGCACTGAAGACGCTGGTTGGCGATAACGATGACCAGGCAACAGGCGTGAACATCATACGCCTCGCCCTTGAGTCACCCCTGAGAACCATTGCTGAAAATGCAGGACAGGAAGGCTCTGTGGTAGTAAACAAAGTGAAGGATGGCAAAAAAGACTTTGGTTTCAATGCCAGTGATAACAAGTACGAAGACTTCTTCGCAGCAGGTATCATTGATCCTACGAAAGTAGCTCGCCTTGCCCTTGAAAACGCAGCGTCTATTGCCGGGTTGCTCTTGACGACCGAAGCAGTCGTTTCAGAGATCCAGGAAGACAAAGAAGCACCTGCTATGCCCGGTGGCGGCGGGATGGGCGGAATGATGTAATCCATCAAACCTCCAGAAACACCTGAAGGCCTTGATTCATTTCAAGGCCTTCTTTTTTTATTCTTCCATTCCCATCCGCAAAAATTCCTATTGGAACTTCATCCTCCTGAAGTATATTTAGCCAGTCACTCTATTGAATCGATATGCGTGCACTTGAAAGCCTCGAAGATTTTACCCGGTTCGTTTTCCTGCACATGGGTTATGTAGATGGATCCTTGCATCCCATAGAGAAAGATGCAATTATCGAAAAGCTGAATGCCCTATTCCCCGGCCACCCCCATGTTGAAGGGGAGTTGCTTAGGTTGGAAACCGAGTACAGGGCATTGGGAAGTGGGGCCGCGGAAGCATTGATAAAATCCGGTTCGGCAGCGCACTTCCATATTGATCCAAACAAGAAGCGAGAGATCTATGCAGCACTTTTTGATATCATCAATGCCAATGGCCGCATTCATTCAGAAGAAACGCATACCCTGCGCATGTTGAAGTCTTGGCTTATGCCTGAATAAACTATTCCTTGCGGGCACTGCGGTACAGCATCAGGAGCATTGCCACAAAGAAGAGTGTGCCCATAATGAAGTAGCCACCCTCGCTAAGCGTCATCGTCAAACCATGCTCTGCGTTAACGGTAGTCATTGCTTCAGAGAAGAAAACGTTTAATACTGCGACGATTACACCGGTAATGGCCCCACCAGCCACCAAACCCGTTGCGAATAGATTTCCACGACTCAGCTCACCCTCTTCCTCTTTTTTCTTTTCCCGTTCCTTTCTCCAGTCGACAAAACCTTTCACTGCCCCGCCCACAAAAATGGGTAAGGTAGTTGACAGCGGAAGGTACAGACCAATGGCAAAAGCCAATGCCTTGATGTTACAGAGCTCCAGGGTGACAGCAATAAAGATACCCACCATGATGTATTGCCAGTCTAGGTTAAAGGAAAGTATCCCACGGGTCAATGTGGCCATTAACGTAGCTTGAGGTGCGGGGAACTTCTCGGAACCTATGGCATGCTTGATTCCCTGGGCAAGCATCTCGGGAGTTGGCGAGTCGAGTATCTGTACAATCAATCCGATGGCAACCGATGAAACGATCGCGCCAATAAATAGTGCAATCTGTTGATATCTTGGTGTAGCCCCAATCAAAAAACCCGTTTTCAAATCTTGGGAGGTACCTCCGGCATTCGCAGCAGCAATGCAGATCATGCCCCCAACCACCAAAGCAAGGGGTTCATAGAGTTTCCCTGACCATCCAATGGAAGTAAATATCAGACAGGTTCCCATCAGCGTGGCAATGGTCATACCTGAGATCGGACTGTTGCTCGTACCCACCAACCCAACGATGCGGCTTGATACAGTAACAAAGAAGAATCCGAACACAATCATGAGAATGCCAATGAAGAGTTTTTGAATAACATTATCACCCGGGATATATGGAAGCACCACCACCATCAAGACCAGAGCAATACTCCCAATAATAACCACCTTGAATGACAGGTCTCTTTCCGTGCGCAGAATGCTCGTCTCACCTTTTTCTTTAAGCGAAGCGATGCTGTCGCGAAACGAGCCGACGATGGTGGGAAGTGTCTTCAGCAATGTGATAAATCCGCCTGCTGCCACAGCCCCAGCTCCGATCTGACGGATGTAAGCAAAATAAATTGCTGTTGCGGGATTGGCAAAAGTTTTGTTGACAGGATCCCAACCGCCTCTACCCCCTGCCGAAGAAATATCTGCGAGGTAGCCAAGTTTAGTCAATTGCGTGGCAATAAGCTCAGGGTTCACCAGGGTAGCAAGCAATGGAATCATCGCCCACCAGGCCAGTACAGATCCTGCTACAAGAACACCTGAAATCTTAGGACCGATGATATATCCAACGCCCAGGTATTCAGGTGTGATCTCCCCATTGATTGTAGCAGAAGGCCAGAACTTGTTGGTTTGTCGTGTAACAAACGCTGGTGTCTCCGCGATCACGTGAAAGACCTTTTGAAGCATCGCGTAGGCAAAAGCTACTCCCATCCCAGCAAAAGCAGTCTGGGCAAATACTCCCCCCTTCTCACCCGCTTGCAGAACCGAGGCACATGCCGTGCCCTCCGGATAAGGAAGGTTCTCGTGCTCTTTTACTATCAATGATCTCCGGAGGGGAATCATCATCATCGTTCCCAGCATACCACCGAAAGCCGCCAGCACAAGAATGGTCACATAGTTGAAGTATGCGGCCCCTACGCTGTTCCCATCATCCCCTGCAGATAAAAACAAGAACCCCGGCAACGTAAATGCAACACCTGCGGCAATGGACTCACCTGCCGAGCCTGTTGTCTGTATGATGTTATTTTCAAGTATGGTTGTCTTGAATAACTTCCTGCCCAGCGTGATGGCAATGACGGCAATGGGTATGGATGCCGTCACCGTAAGTCCTGCACGCAGCGCGAGGTAAACCGTAGAAGCGCCAAAGACAACACCAAAGAAAGCGCCAAGTAATATTGACTTGACCGTAAATTCGGCCATGTTTTGTTCGGGAGCTACGTAGGGTTTGAATTTTTCCATAAGGGTTATCGGATATCGCCCATCCACTTCCGAATAGGCTTGCTGATCACAAGTACTATCAGGCCAGAAACGGCCATCACTTTCACCACCACCCAAAACAAATCCACCAATATCTGAGGATTGGCTGCTACCTCATTGGCGTCAAATTCGCCCGCATACAATCCGGCCACCAGGTTGCCCAATGCCAATGACATGAACCACATCCCCATCATTTGACCGACGAGCCGTCTTGGCGATAACTTGGTTACTGCGCTTAATCCTACAGGGTACAGACATATTTCTCCAAACGTATGCAGGGCGTAGGTAGCTACCAGCCAACCGGGCAAAGCAAGCTGACCTTTGATTACAATGTATGAAGCACCAATCATCACCAAATATCCGGCTCCCATGAAAAAAAGTCCGAGGGATAATTTAACCGGTGTAGATGGATTCATCGAACGTTTTGAAAGCCATACCCACAACAATGTGAAAAGGGGCGAAAAAATCATGACGCATACCGGGGGCACTGATTGAAGCCAACTTGCCGGCATTTTGAATGTGCCTATGAACATATCGGTGTAGCGATCAGCAAACAAGTTTAGGGTCGACCCTTGTTGCTCGTAGCCACCATAAAACATGGAAGAAGCCAGAAAAAAAACGCCAATGACTCCAATCTTCTTTTTCTCGGAAGGATCCAATTTCTCAAATAAGAACACATAAAGGAAGTATGTCACAGCACTTGCACCGATAACATAGGTCGAGGCTTGCGCAAATATGACGGGGTTGATGTTTAAAGTACCTGTGAGCAAGAGCGCCATCAGCAGTGCCAGTGTAGCCAGAAAGATATACAGGCCTGACCGAATGCTTCGCTCGCGGCCCTGTTGTTGAACCGGGTCACTTAATTTGGCTGGCTCGCCTCCGGCCGGCCCCAGAAGCTTTTCATTCAACTTGTATTGAACCAATCCAATGATCATACCGATTCCCGCTACAGCAAAGCCATAATGCCAGTTGACATTTTCTCCCAGGTATCCGGTAATGAAGGGTGAAATAAATGCCCCCAGGTTAATCCCCATATAGAAAATTGAAAAGCCTGCATCTCGTTTGGCTTGCTCATTTGCAGGATAAAGTTCACCCACCAAACTGCTGACATTGGGTTTTAACAGGCCCGTACCCATCACGATAAGCACCAAGCCTATAAAGAAAGTCTGCGTAAAAGGAAATACCAGGAGCAAGTTGCCGGCAGCGATCATGCAACCCCCATAAAAAACCGCCTTTCGTAAACCAAAAAATTTATCTGCAAGCCAACCTCCAGGCAATGCTAGCAGGTATACAAACATTGTATAAAGTCCATATACTGCGCCGGCCGTCTTATCTTCCAGACCCATTCCACCCTGCTCTACAGTAGCCACCATGAAGAGTAACAAGAGTGCTCGCATTCCATAATAACTGAAGCGTTCCCACATTTCGGTGAAGAATAGCGTGGCGAGTCCCCGGGGATGACCAAAGAAAGTTTTGCTATCTGTCATTATTTTATAGCATTCAAAGTAGGTCTATTAATGATGCCAGACAAGTGGTCAGGCTGTAGGTGACCTGAATTTGTTGTCATAAAAAAGCCCCGGCTAAAATGCCAGGGCAGGTTATTTCATGATTCAGTCCATGGTCTCTGGCTCCAGCCTCCACTTCTCGGGAGATCGCCACAAGCTTGACAGCAAAAGCTCTCTCATGAAAATAAATTCCTTTGGCAGTTTGTCGTACATCCGCTCAAAGAGTTCTGCATGCCCCAACAATTCCGCTTTCCAGGCTTCCCGATCAACATTCATAATTGCATCGAATTGCTGTTTGGTAAAATCTGAACCCGTCCAGTCGATGTCATCATAGTGTGGCATCCAACCGATGGGACTTTCTACCGCATTGGACTTACCGTGAATTTTTTCCACTACCCATTTTAATATTCTTGTATTCTCGCTGAAGCCAGGCCACAGGAAATTTCCCTTGTCATCTTTGCGGAACCAGTTTACACCAAAGATTCGTGGTGGATTGGGAATGTCGCGGCCAAACTGCAGCCAGTGGTTAAAGTATTCACCCATGTGATAGCCGCAAAATGGGAGCATGGCAAATGGGTCTCGTCTCACCTTTCCCACTTCACCAAAGGCAGCGGCGGTTGTTTCTGAGCCCATGGTGGCAGCCAGGTAAACACCAGAATTCCAATTATGTGCCTGATAAATCAATGGTATGGTCGTGCTTCTTCTTCCACCAAATATGAACGCTCCTATAGGCACTCCGTTGGGATCTTCCCATGCCGGGTCCAATACCGGATTCTGAATGGCAGGTGCCGTGAAGCGCGCGTTGGGATGGGCGCAGGGCTTGCCGCTAGCCGGATCCCACTTCTGCCCTCTCCAATCAATCAGATCTTTGGGCGGCTCCTTGGTCATTCCTTCCCACCATACATCACCATCGGGTGTGACACCGACATTGGTAAAAATGGTGTCTCTGGAAATGGTTGTCATCGCATTGGGATTCGACTTGTTGTTGGTGCCGGGAGCCACTCCAAAGTATCCAGCTTCCGGGTTGATGGCGTAAAGTTTTCCGTCTTTACCAGGTTTAATCCAGGCGATATCGTCACCCACCGTTGTGATCTTCCATCCGGATAGTTCCTTTGGCGGAATCAACATTGCAAAATTGGTCTTTCCACAGGCACTTGGGAAAGCAGCAGTTACATAGGTCTTCTGTCCTTCCGGATCCTCCACCCCCAGGATCAGCATGTGCTCCGCCAGCCATCCTTCTTCACGCGCCATGGACGATGCGATGCGCAACGCAAAACATTTCTTACCCAGGAGCGCATTCCCCCCATAACCCGATCCGTATGAAACGATGGCACGGTCTTCCGGGTAGTGAACAATATATTTTACCGTGGGATTTGTCGGCCACTTGGAATCCTTTTGACCTGGCTCCAGGGGAGCACCGACTGAGTGCAAACATTTTACGTATTCGCCGTCAGGCCCAAGAACATCCATCACTCTTTTGCCAACGCGTGTCATGATGTGCATATTGACCACCACGTATTCCGAATCTGAAATCTGCACCCCAATGTGGGAAAGCGGTGATCCCACCGGCCCCATACTGAATGGAATGACATACATCACCCTGCCTTTCATGCATCCTTCAAAGAGTTTCTTCAACTTGGGCTTCATCTCCTTGGGGTCCTCCCAATTGTTGGTAGGGCCTGCATCCTCCTTCCATCGGCTACAAATAAAAGTGCGGTCTTCTACGCGTGCCACATCGCTCGGATCAGAAAAACATGCAAAACTATTGGGTCTCTTTTTAGGATTCAGCCGGATGAAGGTGCCCTTCTGGACTAGCTTTTCGCACAGACCGTCATACTCTTCCTTCGAACCATCACACCAATAAACCTCATCCGGCGTGCACAAGGCTGCCATTTGCTTCACCCAATCGACCAATTCAGCGTGTTTTATCGGATAAGTCGTCTTTATTTTAGGCTCAGTTATCATAGATTGATGTTATCACGTTTGGATTGCAAAATAAGGATTGAAATGATGAAAATGAAATATTTCAATCGATTGCAATGGCAAAAACATACCATCCCTCGATCTCGGGATAATAGTCGCAAATGACCAATTAGGATTTATATTTGCTGAAATTTTTTGCCTGTGAATAGAAAAGTAAAAATCGGAGTAATCCAAATGTCCTGCAGTGCGCTGCCCCAGGAGAACCTGGAGAAAGTCAAGCCAAAGATTATTGCGCTCGCTAAACAAGGAGCGCAAATCATTTGCCTTCAGGAGCTTTTCACATCTTTGTATTTCTGTGATGAGGAAAATTATGAAAATTTTAAGCTGGGAGAATCTATTCCGGGACCTTCCACAGAGTTTTTAAGTCCAATAGCCAAAGAGTATAAGGTTGTCATCATTGCTTCGCTTTTCGAGAAGCGAACCGAAGGACTCTACCACAACACAACTGCCGTCATCGACGCCGATGGAAGTTACCTGGGCAAGTACCGCAAAATGCATATCCCCGACGATCCCGGCTACTATGAGAAATTCTACTTTACACCAGGCGACCTTGGGTATAAAATCTTTAAGACCAAATATGCAAAGGTTGGCGTGTTGATTTGCTGGGACCAATGGTACCCTGAAGCTGCCCGCATTACAGCGCTGATGGGTGCAGAGATACTCTTCTACCCTACCGCCATCGGGTGGGCCACGAGCCAGGACCAGGCCACCAACGAAGAGCAGTACAATGCCTGGCAGACGATACAGCGATCACATTCTGTAGCCAACGGAATATATGTCGTTTCTGTAAATCGCGTGGGGATTGAAGGCAATATGAAGTTCTGGGGCGGCACATTTATCTCCAATCCATTTGGAAAAATATTGTACCAGGCATCCCATCAGGATGAAACGACACATATGGAAGAACTCGACCTCGAGAAGAGTGATCGTTACCGCACCCATTGGCCATTCCTGCGTGACCGAAGGATTGATTCCTATCAGCCCATCCTCAACCGCTACATTGACGAGCCATAGTCATCAGACTCACTAAGACGCAATGACTTCAACTCCCAAATCCCTCGGCTTCCACTTTCCGGCCGAGTTTGAAAAACATGATGCGACCTGGTTAAGCTGGCCTCATAAAGAGGCATCCTGGCCAGGCAAGATCGAGAGCATTTATCCCGCCTATGCATTCTTCGTCAAAGTGATTTCGAAAAGCGAAAAAGTCAATATCAATGTTGCTGATGAAGCCCTGAAAGCGATGGCAATGGATTACATCATTCGCGCAGGCGCAGACTTAGCCAATGTTCAATTTCATTTCAACGCCACCAATGACGCCTGGTGCAGGGACCATGGCCCCGCATTCCTGGTTAACAGAAAGGAAAAAAAGAAGGCAATCGTTGATTGGGGTTACAATGCCTGGGGCGGAAAGTACCCTCCGTTCGACCTGGACGACGTCATCCCAACCCGCATAGCACGTGATCTTAAGATTCCGGTATTCAACCCTGGGATTATTATGGAGGGCGGCTCTGTTGATTTCAATGGGGCAGGTACGGTTCTTACCACCACCTCGTGTCTTCTGAACAAGAACCGGAATCCACAATTAAATCAACAACAGATTGAAGAATACCTGATTCAGTTCTATGGAGTCGACCAGGTATTATGGCTTGGAGACGGGATCCTGGGTGATGATACAGACGGCCACATTGATGACATTACCCGGTTTGTCAATCGCAACACGGTTGTTACCGTGGTTGAAGAGAATAAATCCGATGCCAATTATCTACCGCTTCAGGAAAATCTAGAAGCGTTGAAGAAAATGCGGTTACTCAACAATCAACCAATCAACATCATCGAGCTTCCGATGCCGGCACTTGTGGAATATGAGGGGCAAAGACTCCCGGCTTCTTATGGTAATTTCTACATCTGCAACCAAAGGGTCATTGTCCCCACTTTTCGCGACAAGAATGACCACAAAGCGTTGAGAATTTTACAAGAGGCATTTCCCTCCCACGAGATTATTGGCATTGATTCACTGGACATCATCTGGGGACTGGGCAGTTTTCATTGCCTGAGTCAGCAGGAGCCATCCTTGTAGTCTACAAGGTTTTGGCGTATCCTATGTCCGCAATTACAGACTCCCAAGAGGTGCCTGAGTAGGAATCATGCTCGATGTAGTAGTGTTTCATTCCAGCGAGGGAGTCCTGTGCGAGAATTGACTTAAAGTCTATGGAGCCAGTTCCAACATTCGCATTTTTCTTGCGGTCGACTTTATCCATATCCTTCAAATGCCATTGCTCAAAGCGTCCTGGATATTTTTTGAATAGCTCAATTGGCTGATGGCCTGCATAGGTAGTCCAATATAAATCCAATTCCATGCTCACCAGCTTTGGATCAAGCTCTGAAAGCATCACGAAATAGGGCACCTGATCGTCAATTTTAACGAATTCGAAATCATGATTGTGATAACCCATCCGGAGACCATATTTCTTACAGACCTCTGCTCCTTTGTTTAATTTCTCGCATACATACTTATAGTCATCGAGTGTTACCCGTTCATCGGGTGTGAGGAAGGCAAGGATCATATACTCCTGTCCAATTTCCTTCGCATCGGCCGCTGCCCGTTCCCAGTCATTGGAAAGGGTACCTTTCATTTCTTTCATTCTTTCCGTTTTCCCGAGCCCATAATGTCCACTGGTGGCGCGCATGCCCAGGCTGCGCACATACTCACCGAACTCTTTAGCTGGCATTCCGAACAACATTCCATCGCGATAGCCATACGTTTCCAACTCCTGATAGCCCAGGTCGGCCAGTTGTTTGAGCACACCTTTTGGATCTTTTCCAATCACATCCCGAAGAGTGTATAATTGTAATCCAATCTTATGTTTAGAAGGCATTGAAAAAGCCGGCAAGGCCATCGTGCCCGCCATGGCAAGAGCGCTGGCCTGAATAAATTCTCTCCTTTTCATAATGTTGATTGTTGTAGTTTGATCCAACTGTAAGCCTCAGGCTCATCAGAAAATACTCCCAGCCGAATATTTTTTGATTTAAATTTCTCTTCAGCGTCAATTTTAAACTTTTCCATTGGATAGTCTGCAAAAATGCTGATGCCCAAAATCACCGCATGAATCCTCACCCCTGCTTTGATAAACACCAAATCTTCCCAAACCTCCACAAGCCACTTTTCCACTTCTTCGTCCAATTCTCCCAATAACTCAGTGTCTGCCATCCAGGCAAGATTGACGTAAGATCTTTTTAGTTGGATATATTCTTCCTGAATGCGACAGAGATTGGTTTTAAACTGCTCTCCGGAAGGCTCTTTAAGCCATCGGTGCTTGAGCAATGGAAGACTGTCATCCAAAGAACATTTCACTACCTCATTTTCAAAGATGCTAATGATCATTTTTCAGGGGCACCTTTCCAATGCCCGCTTAAATAAATATCCTTCGTTACCTGATTTCCCGAATCTTGATGTTCCTGAACCATACTTGGTTTCCATGATCTTGCAATGCCAAATGCCCTTTGCGTGCCTTTCCAAAATCAGGTTCGTTCTTGAATTTACTTCCCTTGATCAGCGCCTCCCATTCCGGTGTGAACATTTCCGTTTCTACCTGCTTTACGTTGTTCAGCCACAATTCAAGGTGGCCCTTATTGGAAATGATCGTTGCATGGTTCCATTCCCCAGCTGGCCGCACCGAAACAGTCTTGCTTTCAATGAGATCATACAAATTACCCGCGCGATGCTTATCGATCTTTGCATCCGGGTGGCAGGTATTGTCCAGCACCTGCATTTCAGGACCTGTCTTCCAGACATAATCGTATTTTGGGTCTTCCACAACATTGAATATGATGCCACTGTTGCCGCAAGCTTCTATTTTCCAATCAACGGCAAACTCGTAATTTTCAAACTCGCCTTGCGTGATGATATCACCTCCACCCATGGTTTGCCAATCCTTTTTACTGGAAGTATCTAGGTACATGGCACCATCAGTCACTTTCCATGCCGGACCAATCTTGTCGCTTTTAAAATTGTGCCATCCATCCATGGTCTTCCCATCAAAAAGCAATTTCCATCCTTCCTTCTTTTCAGTTTCAGAAAGGGTATTTAGAGTTTGCGCCTCCACTGACCACACACACAGTCCAGCAGTGACCAGCAGCAGAAGTTTTGATATCTTCATGTTCTTTAGATTTAGTTAGACTTCTTCCTAATGCTCTTTTTCTCCATCCAGGGAGAGCACATACCTTGCCATCTTTTCAGCATCATCCTGGGAAAGGTCGGCATGGGCAGCCATGGGAATCTGACCCCAATTGCCGGA
>JAYVEZ010000006.1:0-6270 GCA_043773645.1 Cytophagales bacterium | reverse complement strand
GCACCCGACTTGAAGCGGTGCGCAAACTTCATAAACTGGGAATTGATGTTACGGAGAACCATGTGTACAACAGTGCCATGGCGACAGGGAAATTCCTGGCCAGCCAGATACCAAATGGTACCGCTTATGTATTGGGTGAAGGCGGCCTCTTGTCGAGTCTCCATGAAAACGGAATAGGTTTGGTGACTACGGATCCAGACTTCGTTGTGTTGGGTGAGGGACGGAACTTTACATTGGAAATGGTTCAGCGCGCAGTCGACATGATATTGGCCGGAGCAAAATTTGTAATCACCAACCGCGATCCGTCGCCGAAGAAGAAGGGATGGGATAACCTGGGTATTTCTGCCACCGCAGCAATGATCGAGGAGGCTACCGGCATCAAAGCCTTCGTGATTGGAAAGCCTAGTCCGGTCATGATGCGCTCGGCGCGCAAAGCACTGGGACTGGAAGCTGCTGAAACAACGATTATTGGGGACACGATGAATACGGACATCCGCGGCGGCGTGCAGATGGGCTACAAGACCATCCTTGTCTTAAGTGGTATCACCAAACGCGAACACCTCACACGATTTGCCTTTAAGCCAGACATGGTGGTGGAGTCTGTGGGTGATATCAAGTTTCCGTTACCGTGGTGGTAGATATTTCTTCCCGCTGCTGAATTTAATTTTTAAGTTTCTGGTTAACCCAACGTCAGCCTTCGCTGTTATTTATTAAAATAATCATTCACCAAAACCAATCTTATCATGAAACGCACAGCCTCTGCCCATTGGGAAGGAGATTTGAAAGCCGGAAAAGGCAGCCTCTCTACCCAAAGCACCACCTTAAACAAGACACAGTATTAATTCAATACCCGTTTTGCTGACGGCGTGGGTACCAATCCTGAGGAATTATTGGCCGCTGCCCATGCAGGCTGTTTTACGATGGCCGTCAGTTTGATCTTGGGTCAGGCAGGTTTTACGCCTACTTCATTGGATACGACTGCGGTGGTCAACCTCGAAGGCCTTGCCGTTACCGGAGTGCACCTGACGATCCAGGGAAAAGTCCCCAATATTTCAGAACAACAATTCTCTGAAGTGACCAAGACGGCTGAGAAGAATTGCATCATATCAAAAGTGTTGAGTGTGCCCATTACATCAGAGGCTGTGTTGGTCAAATAGTCCGCCGAATCAATTTCTTCAAAAGAAAATTCAAACTAACACTTGTAAGTGAGGAGAAATATTTTTGAACAGTTGTTCAGCAGCTAGCTCAAAAATTATCATATTCGTAACAGAAAAGAAACAAGGGATCCGCCCTGTCAAGACTACGGTTTTGACAGGGCGATTTCATTTTAATCTGTACAGTCCAAACTAACGATTGTTGTGAGCGACGTAAAACCGAAGACAATTTTTGAAAAAATCTGGGACGACCATGTGGTGAAAAGTGCGGAAGGTTATCCGGATGCATTGTTTATCGATCGCCACTTTATTCATGAAGTTACGAGCCCACAGGCTTTCGACGGATTGAAGCAGCGTGGCATTAAAGTCTTCAACACAGCAAGAACCACAGCCACCGCCGACCACAACGTTCCGACAAAAGATCAGCATTTGCCGATCAAAGAAGCGTTGTCCAGACATCAGGTAGAAACCCTTCGCAAAAATTGTAAGGAGTTCGGCATAGAGTTGTATGACCTGGGGCACCCTTTTCAGGGAATCGTACACATCATCGGACCTGAGTTAGGTCTTACATTGCCCGGAATGACCATTGTGTGCGGAGACAGTCACACATCAACGCATGGCGCATTCGGCAACATCGCTTTTGGCATTGGAACCAGTGAGGTAGAGCAAGTACTTGCCACCCAGTGCATCTTGCAATACAAGCCCAAGACCATGCTGATTGAAATCAACGGAGCCTTGGGCAAAGGTGTTGTGAGCAAGGACATCATCCTGTATATCATTTCGAAACTTACCGCCAGCGGTGCAACAGGATATTTCGTCGAATACGCTGGAGACACCATTCGCCAGCTTTCCATGGAGGCGCGCATGACCATCTGCAACATGAGCATAGAAATGGGCGCACGCGGTGGACTGATCGCGCCGGATGAAACCACATTCAATTATATCAAAGGAAAGAAGTTCGCCCCTCAAGGAGAAGCTTTTGATCACAAGGTGATTGAATGGAAAAAACTCAGGACGGATGAAGGTGCCATTTATGATGCTGTACTGAAGTTCGATGCATCGGATATAGGCCCCATGATCACCTACGGAACCAACCCCGGCATGGGAATGTGTGTGACAGACAGGATACCGACGGTGGCAGAGCTGAAAGAGATAAGCGAGCAAGGTTCGTTTAAAAAATCCCTTGAGTACATGGGTCTTGAACCGGGGTCAGCGCTGCTTGGCAAGTCAGTGGACTATGTTTTTATCGGAAGCTGTACGAATGCAAGAATCGAAGACCTCCGGTTGGTCGCGGCCATGGTGAAGGGAAAGAAGAAAGCGGCCAATGTGGAGGTATGGGTGATACCTGGCTCCAAGCAAGTAGAACAACAGGCGAAGAAGGAAGGCCTCGACAAAATATTTGAAGCGGCCGGTTTCGAGTTGCGAAGCCCGGGATGTTCCGCCTGCCTGGGAATGAATGAAGATAAAGTTCCCGCAGGAAAATATTGTATTGCAACCTCCAATAGAAATTTTGAAGGAAGACAAGGTCCAAAGTCGAGAACATTTTTGGCAAGCCCGTTGAGTGCAGCGGCAGCGGCCATTACGGGGAAGGTGACTGATGTCAGAGAACTGGTCTAAATGGTTGTTGGTTGATGGTTGTTCGTCCGGGTCGCGAACAACAAGCAACGAACAACGAACAACGATAAAATGGGAAAAGAGAAATTCATAAAACTAATCTCAACCGCAGTACCGCTCGCGGTCGAAAATATCGACACGGACCAGATTATCCCTGCGCGCTTTCTGAAAGCAACCACGCGGGAAGGATTTGGCGACAACCTCTTTCGCGATTGGCGGTATGATAACGATGGACATCCCGTAAAGGATTTTGTATTGAACGGGTCTGTCTATGCTGGGAGGATTCTGGTAGCGGGAAAAAATTTTGGATGTGGCAGCAGCCGTGAGCATGCAGCCTGGTCGCTCTATGATTTCGGATTTCGTGTTGTGATTTCAAGTTTTTTTGCTGACATCTTCAAAAATAACGCACTGAACAACGGCCTGTTACCTGTGGTGGTATCCGATGCTTACCTGAAGAAACTTTTCGAAACCATTCATCAGCATCCGGCGACGGTCCTTACGGTGGATTTGGAAAACCAGATGGTCGGTGTCAATGGACACCAGGAACATTTTGAGATCAACACGTACAAGAAAACCTGTATGATCAACGGATATGATGATATTGATTATTTGCTGAGCCTGAATAAAGAGATTAAAGAGTTTGATTTGGCGCATGCCTCTTGAAGTTGTGTGAATGAAGAATTAGGAACATGAATAAAAGGATAATCATTTTGCCCGGAGACGGCATCGGCAAGGAAGTAACCACGGAAGGAAAGCGGGTGCTTGCAAAGATCGCGGATATTTTCGGCCACCATTTCGAATTTGGTGATGCTATAATCGGTCATGACGCAATTGAAGCTACCGGCAATCCCTTGCCAGATGAAACCCTTTCCAAGCTCAAGAACTGCGATGCCATCTTGTTTGGAGCGGTGGGCCATCCAAAATATGACAATGACCCCACATTGAAAGTGAGGCCGGAGCAGGGATTGTTGAAGATGCGAAAAGAACTTGGGCTCTATGCCAACCTCAGACCCATCAAACTATTTGATGAATTGTTGGAAGCCTCGAGCATCAAGCCGGAAATCTTAAGAGGCTCCGACATCCTGTTTTTTCGTGAGCTCACCGGCGATGTGTACTTCGGCGAGAAGGGGAGAAAGGACGATGGCAACACAGCTTTTGACGTGATGATCTATCAGCGATACGAGGTGGAACGGATCGCACACAAAGCTTTCCAGGCAGCCCGCACCCGAAAAAAGAAAGTTACCTCGGTAGACAAAGCCAATGTGTTGGAGAGTTCCCGCCTATGGAGAGAAACGGTACAGCAGGTTGGCAAGCAATATCCGGATATCCAGCTCGAGCACCAGTTCGTGGATTCAGCGGCCATGAAATTAATTCAGAATCCCCGCAGCTTTGACGTGGTGCTCACGGGAAATCTTTTTGGGGATATCCTCACAGATGAAGCATCGCAAATAGCCGGCTCCATGGGCATGCTGGCGTCCGCATCGATTGGCGATACCGTAGGATTGTATGAGCCCATCCATGGCTCGGCACATGATATTACTGGGAAGGGGATCGCGAATCCACTGGCGTCGATTTTGTCTGCGTCACTGCTGCTCGACATCTCTTTTGGATTGAAAGAAGAATCTGAAGCGATACTGGCGGCGGTAGAGAAAACTTTGCGGGCAGGTTTCCGCACCGCCGATATCGCGGATGCGCGTACTCCCAAAGGAAAAATATTGAATACACAAAGTATGGGCGATTGCATCGTAGATCAGTTGTCATTGATCCATGCGACAATCAACCAATAACCAAAAACGAACAACCATTTGCCATGAGTCATAAAATTCAAATCTTCGACACCACCCTCCGCGACGGCGAACAAGTGCCCGGATGTCAGTTGTCCACGGAAGAAAAAGTCATTGTCGCCCGCGAGCTGGAATTGCTGGGGGTTGATGTGATTGAGGCGGGCTTTCCCATCTCCAGTCCTGGCGATTTTCTATCGGTGGTAGAAATATCCAAGGCTGTCAGCGAACCGGTTGTCTGTGGTCTCACGCGGGCGAGAAAAGAAGATATTGATGTTGCTGCAGAAGCGCTGCACCATGCCAAGCGTGGAAGAATTCACACGGGCATTGGTTCATCGGACATACACATACAACATAAATTCAAATCTACCCGCGAACAAGTATTGGAGCAAGGTGTGTGGGCCGTTCAGTATGCGAAGAGCAAGGGGTATGAGGTAGAGTTCTATGCCGAGGATGCGGGTCGCGCAGACTTGAATTTCCTCGCGCGCATGGTGGAAGCTGTGATTGCAGCAGGCGCTGATGTGGTGAACATCCCGGATACGACCGGGTATTGCCTTCCTCATTTGTATGGTAAACGCATTCAATACCTCGTTGAAAATGTCAAGAACATTGAGAAGGCAACCATCTCTGTTCATTGTCACAATGACCTCGGGCTCGCCACCGCCAATACCCTTTCGGGATTGATCCACGGCGCTCGCCAGGCTGAAGTAACCATCAATGGAATCGGAGAACGGGCTGGCAATACTTCTCTTGAAGAAGTTGCGATGGCTATTCAGGTGCACAAAGACCTTGGATTGCACACCAATATCAAGTCGGAAAGAATTTATGAACTCAGTCACCTGGTCTCTGACATGATGCGCATGCCTGTGCAGGCCAACAAAGCCATTGTGGGAAAAAATGCCTTTGCGCATTCTTCCGGCATCCATCAGGATGGATTCCTAAAGCATGCTGAGAACTATGAAATTATTAATCCTGCCGATGTTGGCGTTCCTTCGTCTTCCATCGTATTGACGGCACGCAGCGGCCGGGCAGCTTTAAAACATCGTGCTGAATTGCTGGGGTACCGTTTTGAAGGAGAAGAGCTCAATACCCTGTACGAAAACTTCCTGTTGGTAGCCGATGAAAAGAAAATGGTGAACGATGCAGACCTGAGGATGTTGGTGACCAATATTCCGGTGCTCACCAAATAGGTATTATTTAACGGGTGACGTTCCCTTCGCCAGAAAGCGGAAATAGCGCAGCGTGGTTGAAAGCACTTTCATCTTTGATGTACCAATTCGTCTGGACGAATGTAGCTGCATGGGCACTTCAATAATTCTCGCTTCGCAGTGGATGGATTTTACCAGGATCTCCAGCATGCAAACGAATCCCGATTCTGAAAGATAGTCTCCGTATTTCTCGCGGATCCGTTGCAACAACCCAATGGAGTACACCCGATAAAACGAGCTGAGCGTAAGCACTTTCACGTCAAAAAGGAATCGAAACAGGAAATTGGCTGAGGCTGAAATAAATTTTCGAAAAAAAGAAGTTTGATCAAATCCACCGCCTTGCGCATAGACAGAGGCCAGCACCAGGTCATAGCCACATTGTTTGAGCGTGAGCATGACGGGAAGAATCCCGAGGTCTGAAGTGCAGTCCGCTTCCAGGGTAACCACCGTGTCGCTGGGTAATGCATGCTCTACAATCCATTCGAAGCCTTTATTGAAAGCAGCACCCGGTCC
>JAYVEZ010000005.1:0-10378 GCA_043773645.1 Cytophagales bacterium | reverse complement strand
GGCTATGGTTCATCGCTTGCCAACAAGACCGGCAAATTCAGGTTCTATGGTGTTGCCTCCCATGCTGCTGCCTCTCCCGAGCGCGGAAGATCAGCGTTGGATGCTGTGGAAGCCATGGACGCCATGGTGAACATGATGCGCGAGCATGTACCTCAAGAAACCCGGATTCATTATGTCATTACTCGGGGTGGAGAAGCGCCCAATGTGGTGCCGGCTTTTGCAGAAGTATATTATTATGTCCGCAATCCAAAACGCGACAATGTTAAATCGATTTGGGAACGGGTAGAACGCGCTGCCCAGGGTGCCGCATTGGGTACAGATACACGGATGGAAGTTGAAGTCACGGGTGGCGTATACGACTTGCTCGGCAATGAAACACTCGCCAAAGTCATGGATGCGAACCTTCGCACGGTCGGTGGTTATGTCTACACGGATCAGGAGAAACAATTCGCAACCAAACTGCAGGAAAGTTTCAAAGACCAGGCGCAGCCCCTTGAGTCAACGAATGTCATAGGGCCGCTCCGCACCTACGATGGGTCAGCCTCAACCGACGTTGGCGATGTGAGCTGGGTAGTACCCACCGTTGGACTTGGTACTGCTACCTGGGTTCCGGGAACCGCAGCGCATAGCTGGCAAGCCGTGGCCGCCGGCGGAACAACCATTGGGTTCAAAGGAATGATGATCGCTGCCAAGACCATGGCACTCATGGCCATCGATCTTTACTCCAATCCGGTTTTGATCGAAGATTCCTGGAAAGAATTCCGCAAAAAGCGTGGAGAAAATTTCAAGTATGAGGCACTGATTGGCACAAGAAAGCCCGCACTGGATTACAGGAAATGATCATGATTTCCTGATCATTGCGAACTTGAACTTAAGATTGATGCGGTTGATCGGTTAACCGCTATGGCGCTAAGGCGCTAAGGCGCTAAGACGCAAAGCCCAATGATTGGCGGGAACTTACTGAGAGAATCCTCTGCGATTTCTTTGGCGGTGAAAAAACTAACCGCGTGGGATGCTAAGAGAAATTACAGGTAGTCCTACTTTATCAAGTTTATTAAATGATACATAATTCTCAGGAAGGGGTCACAAAGCCCACACCTGTGTGCCGAAGCACTTCGGTGCGTGGGCACGAGGAAAGCACAAAGGACACAATCAAATTTGAGGTCAAATTGCATCCTAACTTTATTTTCTTCGTGATTTCTTTGTGCCTCCTTAGTGCGCGTCGTGACCTTGCCTTTCTATTTCTCAACGGTTGGGGAAAGAAGATTCAAGCTGACAAAGTAGGATTAGTCATCATCATCCGCAATCGGCCTGATGAAAGCGCTCCTCACAGGTGAAGGCATTTGACTGTTAACTCCTTTCACCGTCTTCCAGATCACTTCATTGAGTTCCCGATCAGGCGCCGCATCCACGACTATGAGATTAAATTTCTCTGTTTTCCTCGAGAGAACTGTCGCTTTCGGGTTTATTTCCAGCAAATTATAGCTTGCCGACCTGGATTTGTAAGTCGTTACATCCGGTGTGGACACAAAACACTCCCACATGGGAGGAGCCGCGGCATCATACTGGCTCATCGGAGGCAGGCCTAAGATCAATTCCATGGTTCGCAGCATGGAGGCGGTGGAGTACATCCGCTTCACATTGACACTGCGTTTCGCAAAGGGACTGGCGATAAACGCGATGGACCTATGTGCATCCACATGGTCGGGTCCATTTTGCGCATCATCTTCCAACACAAATACAGCAGACTCTTTCCAAATTTTACTCTGGCTCAGGTGCTCGATAAGTTTTCCCAACGCCTGGTCATGCTCGGCCACCATCGCCCGGGGAGTCGGAGAACCGGCACGTGCTCCTGCCGTGTGATCGTTGGGCATGCGGATGGTACTCAATCTTGGCAATGCATCGATCGCCAACAAAGAATCAAAATCATGGATCCATTGATCAAGCCTCACCTTGTCAGGAATGCTCAGGTCGTAGGAAGGGTAGTCGGTGTCATAATGCCCTATAAGGGATTTAAGATTTGTCTTGCCAGCCCAGACAAACTCACCGTAACTTCGATAACTGATGCCCGCGCGTTGGCAATAATCCCAGATAAAACCGTCTTTCGGAAAAGCCACCTCACGTCCACCTTCAAAATCATACTCTCCACCCCTCTTTGAATAATTCGCGGGCCACGTCTTTTCCACAAAATCAGTCGCATAGGCGGCCGTCGACCAATTGTGCCCATCGGCGCTGACTTCGGCGTTCACATAAAAATTATCCAGCAACACAAATTCCCTGGCAAGGGCATGCTGATTCGGCGTGACCTTCTCTGGGAACAAACAAAGGGAAGAATCACCGTTGCCCTCTGTCATATCCCCCAGGACCTGATCATAGGTTCTATTTTCCTTTATGATATAAAAAACATATTTAATGGGGCTTGGATCCCCGGACTTGCGGGGAATGGGATTTCCACTCTCTCCTTCCGCCAGCTTTTCAATCTCTTTGTTGTAAGGACTATTCTGAAGCGCCGCTTCTGAATAAATTTTTTGTTCCGGCTCCGTAGGCTCATCGATGATGGAGAGCGTCCCATTTAGAAGAGAACCAATGTACTGCTCATCCGGTGACCTCTTGTATGGATTGGGGCCTTTCGGATTGGGCATTGAATTGAAGCCTTTGCCATTGGTTACCCAAATCCTGTTTCGAAATACTTTTACCGACGTAGGGTACCAACCCGTGGGGATGAACCCTATGCTTTTGCTCTGGCCAGGTTCTGCAACATTGAATGCAGCAAGACAATTATTATCCGCATTGGCGATGTACAACACCTCTTCATTTTCAGATAACGCCACTGAATTGGTTGTGCTGCCAGCAGGTGAGTTGGGGTAGAGCGCTGAGGAAAATACTTCCACTACTTTCCTTGCGCGCGTGTCAATCACCGACACCGAGTTATCGTTGGCGGTCGCAACGAAAAGATATTTCCCGTCTCTTGTAATCGTCATGTCATTGGGATGACTGCCTACGGCGAGTGTTGAAATAAGTTCTCCCTTTACAGGATCCACCAAAGCAACTTTGTCGCCACCCCAAAGGGACACATACAATATTTTATAGTCGGGACTCAGCAAACATGCGTAGGCTTCATGTCCCAGTAAGAGTTTAATGCTTGACTTGGTCGTCAGGTCGGCTATGTACAGCGCACTGTCTTCCTTTGTGGCGATGAATAATTTTCCCGCCTCATCATCCAATGCCAAACCCGTGGGAGAAATCCGCACAGGCCAGGGTTTGCCCAGAACAATCGAGTCTAACTTTTGCAGGGTTGACTTTGTGATATTATAGATCAGAATCATGTTATCATTCCCACCGGAAACATAAAGACGGCTTTCTTCTTTATTAAATACCAGTCCATACCACGATTTCTGAATTTCTACTTTGTCGAGAATTTTTTCAGACGAGGGATCAATCAGTGTGATCGTCTGTTTGCCCTGGCCGTTGTTGGTGACGGCCATGAACTTCCCGGAAACCGACACAACCAGATTCATGGGAAAGTCTCCCATCGGCAAGGATTTACCAGCGGGGCTGAGGGACCAACCATTTGGAAGGATCACGCGCTTTGAGTCCAATTGGTTGATGAGGGAATCGAGGTGAGCTTTTGTTACCGGGCTCCGCTGGCACGAAACCAAAGACGACACCAAAAAAAGAATAAATACTCCGTTGGCAAGTGTCTTCATGGCTGGCGGTTTGAGGAGATACGAAGATAGGGAGAACTTGCGTGTCCTGACAGACTAAGGCATAACGCCTTTTATTCTGTCTCCCACTTTTGGTTGATTGGTGTAGTCATAACCAAGAAGTGCCGCCAGGGTCTTTGCAATCTGATTCTGGTACAACTGCCCGGAGGACTTGATCTCGCCAAGGGCCTTTGTATCCGGGCCTAAGACGGCAAGCCAGATTTGGTCCGCACCCATTATTTTGTCTCCATGATCCTTCCACTCGTCCGGACCTTTTCCACGGCCATGGTCGCAGGTGATGATCAAAGTTGTTTTATTCTTATAAGCCGGTTCCGACTGAACATATTGCCAAAGTTGCTTGATGAAACCATCCGTGTTGCGGGCCGAATTTAAATAAGCTCCGTATTCTCCACCATGCGCAAAGTCATCCGTCTCATCAAACCCGAAATACATGATTTTCGGTTTGTTCTTTTTCATGTATTCAAGTCCATATTGAAAAGTGAATGCATCCAACCTCACATCGCCCAAGGGGTTGGGCAAGACCGGCATCAACTGGTTCATGGTCTTCTCCTTTTCCGTAAGCTTTGTTCCTGTTGCTTCCATCAATCCGGCACTGACGAATACACGGCTTCGCTTGTCATTGATGATGTATGTGAACACATCCCATGAAGTGTAAGCAGCTACTTTGCCCTTCAATCGCACTTGGGCATTCAGGAACTCCAGTACCGTTGTATTGGGATTGTAAAACTTGTCATTGCTATGGATGCGCTCATTGTCTGCAAAGCCTGCAAGGATCTCATTGTAGCCTGGATACGAGAACCATTGATTGTTGGTCACATTCATCTTGTTGTCATACGCCCGGTTTCCGTAGAGCTGCCCTCCTGTTGCCACTGTTGTCCACAAAAAGGGGAAGAGCGCTTTGCGTCTTTCCGAAACATCATTTCTCCAGAATTTATCTTTGAGATGCGTGTCTTTGAGATTACTCTGTTGGCGCATGAAAGAAGAGTCGGCGCCTTGAAAGACTTCCTCCCATCGCATGCCATCCAATGTAATCAGGATAACATTTTCAGTTTTTGTTTTTGTCTGGCCAAACAATGCTGATGGTACATACAGCAGCAACCAGCACGATAGGATATACTTCATTCTGATCTCACTTTGTAACAGCCAATTTAGATGTTCCCGGGGTCACTTCATTGGGCTGGGTACGGTCAGTTTCAAAAAAATAGCCATCTTGGCCTGCAGAAGGTTATTTTGAGCCAGCCACCATGTCATTGAACCCAAACCCCGTTCACCCCATTACGCGCTGGCTGCAGTCTACCAATGGATTTTGGTTCTCGGTATACACTGCCATCTCAGCATTTTGCCTCTATACCTGCATTTTTTCTTTGAGGAAAACTTTCGGAGTGGCCATGTATGAGGGCTTGCAAGTCTGGGGTGTCAGTTTCAAAGTTTGGATGGTCATATTTCAAGTCATTGGTTATATGCTTTCGAAGTTCATCGGCATCAAAGTGGTATCCGAACTTGGAGCACATGCCAGGGCAAAGGGAATCTTACTCATGGTCAGCATCGCAGGCCTCTCCTGGCTGGGTTTTGCCATCACCCCCATGCCCTACAATCTGGTCTTTCTTTTTCTGAATGGTCTGCCGTTGGGGATGGTGTGGGGTATGGTCTTCGGTTACCTGGAAGGAAGAAAATTTACGGAGGTCCTTGGCGCTAGTTTATCCGTAAGTTTTATTTTTTCTGCCGGTTTTGCCAAAACCATCGGGGGCTTCATCATGCTGGATTGGGGCACCTCAGAATTCTGGATGCCATTTGTGTCTACCTGTTTGTTCTTTCCACCCCTTGTTGTCTTTCTTTGGATGCTGGACAAGATCCCACCACCCACGCCTGAAGATGAAGCGTTAAGAACGAAACGAAGTCCGATGACCGGAGAGCAGCGGGTGAAATTTGCCCTCACCTTTGCGCCGGGATTGATACTTTTAATACTTGCTTACACACTCCTTACCGCCTACCGTGATTTTAGAGACAACTTTTCTGCTGAAATCTGGAAATCGCTGGACTACGGCAACCAGCCAGGGATTTTCACTTTCACAGAATCGATCGTTGCCATCATCGTATTGATTGTCATTGGAAGCCTGATGGTGATCAAAGACAATTTCAAGGCGATGGTGGTCAACCACCTCATTGTCCTGACTGGTATGCTGATGGTAGGCTTCAGCACATTGGCATTCGAAAACAAACTCATCAGTGCCCCTGCATGGATGGTGCTGGTGGGCATGGGACTGTATTTTGGATACATACAATTCAACAGCATATTTTTTGACCGAATCATTGCTACATTCAAGTATGTCAGTACGGTAGGGTTCCTGATTTATCTCGCCGATTCCTTTGGCTACCTCGGCAGTGTGGGAGTGCTGCTATTCAAGGAATTTGGAAACACCCAATTGAGCTGGCTTGAGTTTTTTATTTCTTCAGGATATGTCCTTTCCATTGCGGGATCGGTGTTGATGGCTGGGTCTCTGGTATATTTCGTTCTCAAGTTCAAACGTTGGGGTTCAATGGGTTGAGTGAATCTGTTCGCCACAGATTGCACAGATTACCACAGATCAAATTTGTGCAAATTCCATCTAACAGGTCAAAAGGGCTTTGTATTTTAAACTCCAGAGATTTAACTGATTGCTTCCAAATTTGGAATATTCAAGACAAGACAAAGCTTTAATACATTTCCCGCAGTTCTCGCTGATTTTAATACACCGCAGTCCCGATAGCTATTGGGATCGGGAGCGCGGATCTGATCTGCGGCATCTGCGAGATCAGCGGGAAATGCATTCGGGCGCTAGGGCCGGGTTGGCAATATTGTTTTAATTTGAATGGGTATTAGAATCCGTGAAATCCGTGGCTAAACTTCAATTGGTGCGGTTTACCTCTTACACCCTACTTCACTAAAGGGAAAGAAAACAACTCATGGCCTCTTCAATCCTCACCCAGCGCGAAATAGAGATTGTTCGCAAAATCGCCGAAGGGCTCAACACCAGGGAAATTTCGGAGGATTTGGTGATAAGTCAGTTTACCGTGAAGACCCATCGTAAAAATATTCTCAGAAAAGTGGGGGTGCGCAATACACCCCACTTGGTGCATTATGCCTGGTCGATGGGGATTATTTCGCATGGCGCACAAATGATGGTGCAATCTACTGATGCCGGACTCCGGAGAGCGAGTTGAAGGGGGTTTTTAGCCACAGATTGCACAAATTACCACGGATTAAATCTGTGAAAACCCGTTCCCGATAGCTTTCGGGATGTGGCTAACTATCATCACCAAGACAACTACGTCACCATAAACACCGCTGCCACCACCGTCATACCGATGATGAACCACCGGTAAACACGTTCGGATAGTTTTCCCACCACCACAATGCCCAACCAGGCCCCCAACACAATCGCCGGTAACGTGATCAGGTCCAGCAGGAAAGTTTGCAGCGTGATCGTATGCCAGACAAAAACATGGAAGGGCACCTTGAACCAGTTCACGACCAAAAAAAACCAGGCCGCAGTTCCGATAAAGGCATTCTTTGGAAGCCTGATGCTCAGCAGGTACACGGCCATCACGCTGTTGGCGAGGTTGCCCACCATGGAAGTGAATCCGCCTGCCACGCCCGTAGCAATGCCAAACCATTTCTTATGAGGTACTGCTTCCTCCTGTCTGGCTCGTTCCAACCACAGCATGATTGCCAGGCTGATCACAATAATGGCAGCCATGAAGATTTTAAATTCTTGGTCATTGATATAATTCCCGGTGACGGTGCCCAGCACCACTCCGATCGCTGCCCAGGGAAAAAGAATCTTCAAATGCCGCCACGATGCGTGCCGGTGATAGTACCACACGCCCAATACATCTGCCATCACCAACATAGGAAGCATGATGCCACTGGAAAGCTGGCCACCAAACACATTAGCCAGAATCGGGACAGACATCATACCTGCGCCATGGACACCGGTCTTGGCCATGCCGATCAGCAATGCCACGATCATGATGACGGCCAGACTGGTGTAAGAAAGATCAAAAGTGAAGAGCGTGATCAAAAGTCGGGTTAAGAGAAGTTGAATCTAAGAAAATATGAATTCTTCTTTGCTTGCTTGTCGCACCCAATTTTAACCGTCTTCGCGGCCTGGCCTCCAGAACCGCAAGTCCCCAAAATGAAGGAAGGCTCGTTACAATTGGGGCCCGAGGGTCAAAGTAAATTTCAAAGGCAGATCATCAATATCGTAAAACCTCTTGCTTTTTTAATTCTTCTTTGCTTGCCCGCGGAGACAGTTCATAGTTGAGTCCATCCACGGCATACCTCACTGAATTCAACTGTCTACCAGGCAACCAACGCTGGCTCAAATTTGCAATCCGGGCTTCTTCAAACACAAACTCAAAAATTAGAAATTTAAGATTCAATCCAAATGATAAATTTCAGCAAAATTTGCCTTATGTTTCTGCTAAGCGACGCATACATTTTGTTGTAATTGTCAACCAATCCTTTTCGTACCCTGACCTCAAAAGCTTAATTTGAAACTTTTTAGACCCATGAAAATAATTGCCTCCATCATGGTATTTGCCTGTATATCCTTGATGGTGGTTGCCCAGGATACTCATTACTGGACCTACAGCTTTGGAACGCGAGCCGCTTTAATGGGCGGAGCAGCCGTTGGGGGCATAGAAGATAATAGTTCGGTGCTGTACAATCCCGCACTGATGAGTTTTGTGAAAAGCAAGTCGGTGTCACTCAATGCAAACGTTTACCAGGTGGTGAATGTCTTGTCCAGGAATGGAGCGGGTACAGGTCTCGACGTAAGCAGCAGCCAGTTTTCAGCAGTGCCCATAACGGTATCAGGACTTTTGCCGAAATCCGATAACTCAAGGCTCACCATGGGCTTTGCTTTGGCCGTGCCTACCGAATTCACTTTCAAGGCGTCTGCATATATTTCAGGCCCGAAAAATATTGTGGCGGAATCATTGAGTCCAGGGGCTGAAGATTTCGTAGGACAGTTCGCCATTAGCACACGCCTGTCGGAAAACATGGGTGCTTTTGCCTTCGCTTATAAATTGGACAACCATTGGTCATTGGGTCTTACAAATGAATTTATCTACCGATCCCATACCTATGCAAGAAATGAACTTGCCAGATTGATACTAAACAATGCAGCAGCCAGCCTGGTGAGTACGAGCGAGTCAGTCAATGTAGAGTACACCAACCTGCGGTATGATGCAAAACTGGGCGTGGCATATTATGCAGAAAACTGGTCCATGGGACTTGTCATTAAATCACCATCATTAAACTTGTTGGGAACGGCAACGGTCGCGCGCGACTTTGTTGCCAACAACTTGCTGATCAATGTAGAAACCAATCCCGCCAAACCCGCCAACTTTCAGCGCGTCAATTATGCTGCCAACGACCGGCAGTCAGGATTACCCACAACCTATAAAAGCCCGCTATCGGTTGCCTTCGGCTTCAGTTACCGTTATGTGAAAAGTGTTTTGGCAGTATCCATGGAGTGGTTTGGCAGCACGGGCACATACAACATCGTTTCCCCCACTGATCAATCCTTCCGGCGCCCGACCAACCTTCCTCTCAACGGGCAAACTTTCATGCAGGTCAACGCCTCAAACAAGTCCGTATTCAACGTGGCGGTAGGCTACGAGCGCACCATGAGCCAGAAGTTTGACTTCAGTTGCGGCTTCAGAACAAACGGCTCATTCTATGACCCCGTATTCGACCAGCGCGTAGACCAGCGGTTTCAAAAAGTTCTCAATGACAATGCCATTAACCTTGACATTTCTTCCTGGGACATTTACCATGCTGTTATTGGCGGCACCTTCAAAAAGGAGAGAAGGGACCTTTACATTGGCCTTAATTATAGCTTTGCTTTCGATCGCAGCGTAAAACAGTTTGCCAACTTCGACAATCCGGCGGAGCCTACTTTCCTGTTGGGTCAGCGCAATACCACCTCTGCCCACTTCTATTCTTTTGGTGTGCTGTTGGGCTATAGGTTCAGGTTGAGGTCAACAAACTAGTTATGCCAATGGATTAACCCATTGGGATTTCTAAGAATTGGCGATGCTAAAGTTTAAGTGAGATCCCCACATTGAAATTTGCACGCAAGGTACTGTATCCAAAAACTTCAGTATAATCCTGATTCAGGATATTCTTGGCATCGATGAATAATTTTAATCTTCCATTGTTCAATTTGTACTCGGCGTATATATCCAGCAGTTGAAACGCCGCTAAGTTCACCGACTTTACCGAAAAGTCACTTTGATCAAAAAAGGCATCCATGCGATTGCCAAATACCTTGAGGTTCACACCCGCAAAAAAGTCTTTGGTAATTTGATAGCCCATGTTAATTCCAAATGAGTTCTTCGGTCTTCGGAAGAGATTGTTGAAAAGGGTGTCTTTGCCAGCAAATGTTTTTGTCGTGACTTCACCATCTACCAAAGCATAGAAAGCCCTGATAGTGAGTTGGTCGTTCACTTTATATGTAGATTCAATTTCAAAGCCGTGATCATTTTGTTGATCCAGGTTCAAATAACCTGTGGCTCCATAAATAATGACATTCCTGATTTTTCTATTGAAGAATGTTGCCCGAATATCAAACCTGCTACCGGGTGCAATATATTGTGCTCCCGCT
>JAYVEZ010000004.1:0-4824 GCA_043773645.1 Cytophagales bacterium | reverse complement strand
GGGAATAATGATGTTCGACCTATTATACGCGATCTTCTCCGACACCATGCCATATCCGCTGATGGCAATGATGGAAGAAATGATCATGGTGTTGATGCTGATGATGATGTTGGCCTTGTTGTCGGCGATCTGAATGAGGTTGACCTGGTTTCGGTACGCCACCCTGAAAAGGGTCTCCTTACCCTTTCCTTTCTCTTTCTTTTTGCCCAAGGCTCCTGGATCTTCCATGGTTCTAAAGTACAATTTTTGACTGGCAACCCTAACGATAAAAAAATAGCCACAGATTTCACAGATTTTCACAGATGAATTTGTAAAAGGTAAGAGGTTGTGTGCTGTGGCGTGGTTGATCATGTCACCAACCCTGAAGCCGGATCCAGACCAGTACCTTAACGATTAGAAAAATAGCCACAGATTGCACAGATTTTTCACAGATGAATTTGTCTGTGGTAATCCGTGCAATATGTGGCAAAAAAACTGACCACTGGTCAACTCTAAAAACGTCACATTTTCCGATGACTTTGCCCGGCCACACTATCAACTATCTATCCCATTTTTGAACATGGAAACCTGGACCGTCTATATCCTCATGTGCGCCGATGGCATGACGTACACCGGGTGCACCAACAACTTCGAGGAGACCTTCCGGCTACATAACCAGGGCCAAGTGGAAGCCACAAAATCAAGATTGCCCCTCTACGTCGTCCTGACCCTCGTCTTTGCCAATAAATACAAAGCATTCAATTTTGAAAAGTATTTGAAGAGTGGCTCGGGAAGGGTGTTTATGAAGAGGCACTTTGTCTGAATCTGTAAGTGGTAATCGGTGATCGGTAATCGGTTGGGGTTCCCTTAATCTAAGTTGGATCCTGCATGGCAACTTGTAACAGCTCAGGTAAGAGGTAATCGGTAAGAGGTTGTGCGGTGGCGCCCTTTAGGGTTAAGGGCGTGCGGTGGGTTGTAACTGATAACTCGTAACTGATAAGTTGGGTCCTGACAAGCAACTTGTAACCGGTAACTTGTAACTGCTCGTGTAATCGGTAAGAGGTTCTGTGCGGTGGGTTGTAACCGATAACTCGTAACTGCTAAGCTGGATCTTGACGAGCAACTTGCAACCGGTAACCAGTAACCTCTTCCATGCCTACACTTTCAATGATCAGATAATCTTTTTTAGAAATCGACTGCCTGGCAACCAGCTCCGCAATGAAGCCGGTAAGAAATAGTTGCGTGCCAAGTACAACCGCTACGAGGGCGAGGTAAAAAATTGGCTGCTCGGTGACATCACGCGGGAGGGGAATTTTAGAAATGAAAACGGAATCCACTTTGTTCCAGAGAATTTTCACGGTGAAGAAGAACCCCAACAGGAAAGATATGAATCCCCAGAATCCAAAGAAGTGCATGGGCCTTTTCGCAAAGCGCCCGATGAAGGTGATCGACAACAAATCCAGGAAGCCCCGCATGAAGCGCTCCCACCCAAATTTCGTATGACCGTATTTGCGTTCGCGGTGATCTACCACTTTCTCTCCGATCTTGGTGAAGCCAGCCCATTTGGCCAACACAGGAATATACCGGTGCATCTCTCCGTAGACGGTGATATTTTTCACCACCACCGACCGATATGCTTTCAGTCCGCAGTTGAAATCGTGCAACTTAATCCCGGAGATTCTTCTGGTAACATAATTGAAAAATCTGGAGGGAATTGTTTTTGAAATTGGATCGTGGCGCTTTTTCTTCCAACCTGAAACGAGCTGATAGCCGCCCTCCTTCACCATCTTATACAGTTCGGGTATTTCTTCCGGGCTGTCCTGCAAATCGGCATCCATGGTGATCACCACTTCTCCCCGGGCTGCCTTAAAGGCGGTGTGCAAGGCGGCGGACTTTCCAAAATTCCGGTTGAACTTAATTCCTTTGAAGGCAGGGTTGACCGAATGAACCGCCAGAATCTGTTCCCAGGTTCCGTCGGTGCTGCCATCATCCACAAACAGGACCTCATAAGAAAAGCCGTGCTTTTCCATCACACGGCTTATCCACTGACTTAATTCAGGTATGGATTGCTCTTCGTCCTTTGCAGGAATGACAACAGATATATTCACTCGGTTAAACTTCTGCCTGAGGGTTTTTCTTTTGGGTAAATATCGTCACCACCAGACCTACGATCAGGATCATGATAATTCCGCCGACCAATCCAAAGATGAGCATCGCCTCGGGGGTCATGAATGCACCTGCAAACTTCATGGCCTGATCGATTTGGTCTTCGCCCATTCCCTTGGCCCGCATCTCATCGATTTGCTTCTCCTTGATTGCCTCCACAAAGGCCGAGTCAATAAACTTGATGTAGATATAAAAAAATGCGCTGTAGATAACGGAACAAATCAATCCTAACCAAAATGCAATGCCCATTCCCTGACCGAAAGTCATCCACCCATCACCTCCTTCTTTGAAATTCTTGTGGGCCAGGAACAGGACCACTACATAGAAAACAAGACTGGACCAACGGCCGATTCCTGAAGTCATGTCTACACTTGCCATGGTAAGGACAAGAAAATAGACAATTGAAATGGCAGCCATGATCACGCCGTATCGAATGCCTACTGAGCGGGTCGTTACGGTTGGGGTTGAGGTTTCTTCCATATTTATTCGGGTTTTGGTTGACGTCTTAAAATTACAGAGATTATTATGCTAATAAAAAAACCGATTTGAAATGTTTGCCAGGCGTACAAGCTCGCCAGATTGCCTAAAGTAGTCTCCGGAAGGGCTTTTAAATTATTTTCAATCACATCTTTTCCTATTCTTTCCACCGTTTCAGGCGGAAGGTTCTGAATCTGTTGCGTGAATTGCATTACATAATCACTGACAAAAGCGGGTTGCCACGAGCCGAAAAGCAGGATTCCCGAAGAAGAAACCAGCGCGGAAGCAGCCAGAAACAGCAGACACCCTCCCATGCCTTGCCAAAAATGCAAGAGCCCATCCTGATAAAAGTCGCGGATCTCCTTGAGGCTGAAGTAAAGCAACACTGAGAAAACAAACACCCGGAAATCAAGGAATGGATTGACCAAAAAAGGATGCTTATCCATGTAGAAAAGTGAGATCACCAGCCCAATGCAAAGCACACCCGCAATGGCGCCATAGCGAACAGACACTTTTACCACCGGAGACAAAAAGAATCGCTTAAGCATCCAGCCAGCTCTTGGAATTATTCAACACGGCGATGACTTTTCCTTTCACCTTCTTTCCATACCATGGTGAATTTTTGGATTTTGAGAGGTTGCTCCTTTCATTGAGTGTCCACTCACGCTTGGGATCCAGCAAAGTGAGGTTGGCAGGTTGGCCCACTTCCAAAACCGGTGCCTCCAATCCCAGCAAAGTGCGTGGAGCGGAGGTGATTTTTTCAATCAGATTCTCCCATGGCACTGACGCCGATAAAGTGACGAGGTTAGAGGCGAAGGTCTGAAGGTTGGTGATACCGAATTCAGCCATGTCAAATTCAAGGTCCTTGCTTTCATCATCATGTGGCATGTGGCCCGAGCAAAGCACATCGATCGCCCCGTCTTTCAGTCCTTTGATCAGGGCTTCTTTATCCGATTTTTCGCGCAAGGGAGGATTCACTTTATAGTTTGTGTCAAATCCTTCCAGCAGGCTGTCGTCGAGCAGGGCCTGGTAGCTGGTGATATCGCAAGTCACTTTGAGTCCACGCTTCTTGGCAGCTTTCACCAACTCAATGCTCTTCGCTGTCGAAAGCCGTGAGAAATGTACTTTCCCTCCCGCATACTGAAGCAATTCAATGTTGCGGCCCAACGGGAGTTCTTCTGCGATGCGTGGCATCCCTTTCAGTCCCAACATGGTGCTGTTGAGTCCTTCGTGCATCTGACCAAAGAGATTCAGCCAGATATCTTCTGAGTGATCGATCACGAGTCCGTCGAACTTTTGTACGTATTGTAGCGCCTTGAGGAAGATGTCGGTGTGCCACAGCGGTTTGAGGCCGTCGGTGAATCCCACGGCTCCCGCTTCGTGCAAGTCGATCATTTCTGTCAATTCCTCGCCTTTGTTGCTCTTGGTAACCGAAGCGAGCGCATGAAGCTGGACCAAACGGGAATCGTTTCCATTCATGATGTAGCTGACACCATTCTTGGATTGCACGGATGGATTGGTGTTGGGAAGTAATGCCAATCCGGTAAACCCACCGGCCGCTGCCGCCGCCATGATGGACGTGATGTCATCCCGTTGTTCATAGCCCGGATCACCAACATAGGTTCCCATATCAAACCATCCGGCTGACAAAATCATTCCTTGCGCGTCGATTACTTTGTCAGCAGGGTATTTCTTATTTCCAATTTCCGCGATGCGACCGTTTTGAACGAGCACACTAATTTTCTTTTTATGGAATGGAGATGGTGCGTCGAGGAGGGTCGCGGATTGGATGAGTATTTTCATTCGAAACAGGTTTCTTTTCAGTTATTTAAGAAAGCGAATGAGCAGCACCTCGGCCAGCATGAAAAACAGCGCCAACACCAGGGCATATTTCCACAAGGCTGTGCCCAAATATCTCTCTTTTATTTCGTTGCTGAAAGAAACGCTGCCAGATGAATTAAATACCGAAATATTTTTGCCGCTGCCCAGCTGAGACTTTACCTCGTCGCCCGTCCATTGTTCCAGCAACGATTCATGTTTATCGAGGTCAAAGGCCACGAGTCCCACCGTGTCTTGCTGCACCATCGCATAGTAGAATCCCGGATCAATGGAAAACTTGGGGATCTCCAGCACCACATGATCCCCATTCCTTCGTTGTGCAGGCACCACTTCCTGCTTGCCCACCAACCTGACGGGGATATC
>JAYVEZ010000003.1:0-8597 GCA_043773645.1 Cytophagales bacterium | reverse complement strand
CATCAGCAAGGCAAAGAGAACGAGTCCGCAATGGCTCACAGAAGAATATGCGTTGATATACTTGAGATCCTTTTGCCAGATGGCACCGAAAGCTCCATAGACAACACTGATGCCGGTGAGGATGATAAATATCCAAGCCAGTGAGTGGGCTGCTTCAGGAAGCAGGTACATGGCCACCCTGAAACATCCATAGCCACCCAGTTTCATTAACACGCCGGCATGCAACATTGAAACGGCTGTAGGTGCCGACGCGTGACCGTCAGGTGACCAGGTGTGGAATGGGAACAACGCCCCCAGCACACCAAAGCCAATGAAGGTGAATGGAAAGAAGAACAATTGTGCTGAATAAGGAATGTGAACTTTTGCAATCTCGGTCAGGTCGAAGGTGAGCCTGCCGCCGTCGGGAGCAGAGTTGAAATAGATTCCCAATAGGCCGACCAACAAGAGGGCCGATCCGCCCATGAGCATGAGTGTCAGTTTCATCGCGGAGTATTCTTTTGGTCCGCTGCCCCAGATGCCAATCAACAAGTACATCGGAATCACAGCCAGCTCATAGAACAGGAACATCGTGAATAAATCCAATGAGATGAAGAATCCGAATACACCACCGGCCAGAATGATCAGTGAAATGAAAAACTCCTTGGTCAGGTATTCCACTTGCCACGAAGCAAAAATTCCAGCAAAGGTTACGATGGCGGTCAACATGATCATGGCGACCGATATCCCATCGACTCCGAACTTCAATTGTATGTTAAATGATTCATACCAGGTGGTGGTGGAGACGAACAACATAGGATCTGTATTGCCCGCACCCCTTTCCTGGTAGAACAGGAACAACAAAATGAACGCAGTCACCAATTGAGCACCCATTCCGATGGCCGACACCCACCGCACTCTTGAAATATCATTTACCAGGGAAATGCCTACCATGGTGAGCAGCGGAATGAAGAGCAATGGCAACAGAGGGTTCATGATCTTTTCTAGTTTAAATACAGGATCATCAATGCCAGGACCAGGACACCCGAAGTAAAGTACCAGATATACCACTGCACTTCTCCTGACTGCATCTTCTTGATCGCCCCGGAGAAAAATACAGTCGTATTCCCAATCAGGTTCATGGTGCCATCTACGATGTGGCGATCAAACCACGCCACCGGACGGGAAATCAAATTGAATATTACCTTGTGGGTGATAAAGAGGTACACTTCGTCGATGTAGAACTTGTGATAAGCCAGGGTATAAACTCCCTTCAGACCCAAGGCCAACGAATCCGATTTCGAATTCTTGTTTAGATAGAGGATGGTAGCAACTCCGATGCCCACCAACGCGATCAATACCGAAGGCACTGCAATCATCCAATGAAATTCAGATGCCAGTGGCATGCCGTCGGTGGTGACAAGGTCGTGGAAGGGAACAAAGCCCGAAAAAATTGAGAGTGTGGCGAGGATGATCAGCGGTATGGTCATTGTGGCTGGCGACTCGTGTGGCGTGTGGTGATAAGCAGGGCTGTTGTTCCAGAAGATATTGAAATACAGGCGGAACATGTAGAAGGCGGTGATGCCTGCCACCATCCATTGTACAGCGAAAATGATTTTGTTGTGTTCAAAAGCAGCGACGAGTATTTCATCCTTGCTAAAGAAGCCCGAGAGTGGAGGAATACCGGCGATGGTCAGGCAGGCAATCAAAAAAGTAATGTGTGTGACAGGCATGTACTTCCTGAGTCCGCCCATATCCGTCATTAAGTTGCTGTGTACAGCATGAATCACAGAGCCGGCGCCAAGGAAGAGCAATGCCTTGAAGAACGCATGGGTAAACAAATGGAAGAGCGAGGCCATGTAACCCAAGCCTGCTTCGCCGCCATAACCTGAAACCCCCAACGCCACCATCATGTATCCGATTTGAGAAAGTGTTGAGAATGCCAACACGCGTTTGATGTCGAGTTGGGTGCAAGCAATGACTGCGGCAAATAATGATGTGAAACTCCCTACATAGGCAATTACCTCCAGCGAATCCGGAGAGGAGAAAGAATAAATCGGAAATAAACGTGCTACCAGATAAACGCCTGCTACCACCATCGTTGCAGCATGGATCAATGCTGACACCGGGGTAGGGCCCTCCATGGCATCGGGCAACCAGATGTGCAATGGAAACATCGCTGACTTTCCTGCGCCGCCCATAAAAATGAGCAACATGGCCCAGGTGGTGACTGACATGCCCATGAATACGGCGGTGATGGGTTGGGCAATGACAGGACCATTTACATCGGTCAGTGTTTTGAAGTCAAAGGTGTTTGTATAAAAGGAGAGGAGCAGAATCCCAATCAAGAATCCCAAATCCGCAAAGCGGGTAACAATAAAAGCTTTCTTTGCGGCCGCAACGGCCGAAGGGCGCTCATAATAGAAGCCAATGAGCAGGTAAGAAGAAACACCCACCAGTTCCCAAAAGATATACATCTGGAAGATATTGGTCGCCACCACCAAGCCCAGCATTGAAAATGTGAATAAGGAAAGGAATGCATAGTAGCGGGCAAATCCCACTTCACCTTTCATGTAGCCCAGGCTGTAAATATGAACCATCAGCGACACGGTGGTGATCACGACCAGCATCATGACCGAAAGCGGATCCAACAGAATACCCAAATGAATGATAAGTGTGTCGGTGAATTGAAGCCAGACAATTTGGAATGCTTCTACTGCCTGAAAAGATTCACCCACACGATGAGTGAAATAGTTAAATGCCGTGATGTACGAAAGCAAGGTGATGATCAACAGTCCGGAGGTTCCAAGCATTCCTGAAATCGCCGGTTTCATCCGGCTGCCCAACAGGCCAATCAATAAGAAAAGCGAGACGGGAAGAAGCAGAATCAGGATGGTATACGAATAGTCCATGGCTTCAATATTTCAGTTCGTCAACATCATCCACACTCACGGTGGCAAATCGACGGTAAATGTTAATGATCAGGGCAATGGCGATGGCGGCTTCGGCAGCAGCGATGGCCATGACAATCAATGCGAAGAAATGACCTTCCAGTCTGTGGGGAAACAGGTAATGATTGAATGCCACAAAATTGATGTTCACAGCATTGAGCATTAGCTCAATGCCCATCAGCATGGAAATAAGGTTTCTTCGGATAAGCACACCCAGCAATCCCACAAAGAACACAACTGTGCTCAGCACGATCATGTAGTCAAGAGGTATTTCAGATTGTAAATTCATGCACGATCTTTTCTAGCGATAAAAATGGATCCTACGAGGGCGGCCAGAAGCAAAATGCTGATCACCTCAAACGGCAATGCATATCCATATAGGTTGGTGTCCATCAATTGTCTGCCCACTGAACGGATGTCAGTACCGACAGCCAACGCGGCCGATGGCGTGAAAACAAAGTGCAGCAGGGTAGAAGTGGCGAGGGCAATGCCTCCCACGGCAGTCAGAATACCCGCAAGCAAATGGCTTCTCTTTGGAGGGTCAAGTTTACTGTTGATCTGGCTTGTTAACAAGATGGAAAAGATGATCAACACCACAATCCCGCCCGCATAGAGCATCAATTGCACGGCGGCGAGAAACTGGAAATTCATCATATAGTACAATCCAGCCATGGCCACCAAAACAAAGAGCAGGTAAATTGCCGCCCTCAAGATTCTTCGGCTGGTGATGGAGAGAATGGAGAATACAACGATCGAAGCCGCCAGTATAAAGAATATGATCTTAGGTCCCGTCATTCTTTATCAGTTTTGGAAGTTGAACCGGGCCGGTTCAATACTTTGGTAAGTTTACTCTTGTCAAAGACAGCATGCTCAAATTCCTGGTCGAAACGCAAGGCATTTTCATCACACGCTGGTACACACAGGCCACAGAATGAACAGGTCTCCAGGTGATAAATGTATTTGTCCAATATTTTCTTGCTGCGACCATCGGCACCCACCACCTTTTTATAAATGACCTCGATTGAACCGTTGGGGCATTTTCGGGCGCAGGTGTTGCACACATTGCAGGAGTGCTGATTGTTTTCATCGTGAATCAGCTGGAGTTCTCCTTTGAAATTGTCAAACATTTTCAATTCGGCCCGGTTCTCAGGATATTGCTGGGTTACTGTCTGGCCACGGCTGATAAAGTAGCCACCGGTCACTTTCATGCCTCGCAACAAAGAAGCTACACCATCGTAGATTTCATAGAAATAATTGCCGACCTCCTTTATCGTTTTCAGAAGTGCCATTGCATCAGGGTTAAGAATGATATCAGGATCAAGTTGAGCAGATTAATGGGCAACAAATACTTCCACTCCAGTGCCAACAGTTGATCGATGCGCAAGCGCGGGAATGTCCACTTGAACCACATCATCAAGTAAATCACAAAGGCAGTCTTGCCAAAGAACCAGAACACCGGCGGTATGAAATCCATGACATGGTTGAACCCCTGCCATTGAAAGAGGTGGAAGGGAAGCCATCCGCCGAGAAACAATGTAGTGGCAATGGCAGCGATGACAAACATGTTCATGTATTCTGCCAGGAAGAAGAACGCGAATTTAATTCCTGAGTATTCCGTATGAAATCCAGCTGTTAATTCAGATTCTGCTTCAGCCAGGTCAAATGGACCGCGATTGGTTTCAGCCGTGCCTGCGATGAGGTAGATAACAAATGCAATCAGGGCAGGAATGTGCCCTTTAAAAATCCACCACCCGTCCTCTTGAGATGCGATGATTTCGGAGAACTGCATGGATCCGGAGTATACGATAATGCACAACAGCGCAAGGCCCACCGACAATTCGTAACTGATCACTTGAGCGCCACTTCTCATGGCACCGATTACTGAATATTTGCTGTTGCTGGCCCATCCGGCAATGAGAATTCCAATCACACCCATGGATGAGATTGCCAGAATATAAAGCACACCGATATTCAAATCAATGGCTTGCAATCCCTTTGCAAAAGGGATGGCACCGATGGCCATGATCGAGGCGATGATGACAATAAAGGGAGCAATGTTGAAAAGAAAATTGTCAGCATTCTTAATGAAGATCAGCTCTTTTAATAAAAGTTTGATCAGGTCGGCGATGGTCTGGAACAAGCCCAGTGGTCCAACGCGGTTGGGGCCCAAACGATTCTGCATGCGCGCACAAATCTTACGCTCAGCAAAAACCAAATACAAACCGAGAATGGCATAGACAGTTAACAACACCACCCCCAGCAACACCATGGAGATCAAGCCCGCCCAGAATGGAGAAAAGGTCTCATTCAGGAAGCCGGTGATGTTATCGATTAATGGGGTGAAATCATACATAACTTATCGGTCGATGTCAGGGATTACCAAGTCCAAAGAACCACTGATCGCAACGAGGTCAGCAATCTTGTGACCTGCCGCTAGCTTATTGATAACAAATAGATTAGAGAAATTTGGAGTTCTGAATTTCATGCGGGCAGGAGAGGGGCCGCCATCACTCACGATGTACACGCCAAGCTCGCCCCGTGCCGTCTCAACCCTTTGATAATATTCTCCCTTGGGGGCCTTGATTGCTTTCAATTCCAACATGGTCTGTCCTTGCGGAATATTGTCTACCAGCTGCTCCAGGATGGTGAGCGATTCCCACATTTCCTTTATGCGAACCAGGTATCGGGCATAGGTGTCGCCGTCTGTTAATGTTATTTCATTGAACTTTACCAGGGGATAAGCGCTGTAAGGGGCGATCTTCCTGATGTCACAATGAAAACCAGAGCCCCGGCCACTTGGACCCGTAACACCATAGTCGATCGCAAGTTCTTTGCTCATGACACCAATGCCTTTGGTCCGTTCGCGGAAGATGATATTGCCTGTGAGCAGTTGATCGTATTCAGGGAGTTTCTTGCGGAAATACTTGATAAACTCTTTCACCCGTTTCTGGAAGTTGGGGTGGATGTCACCCATCAATCCTCCCGGAGTGATAAAACTTTGGATCAGGCGGGTGCCCGTCGTCTCTTCAAAGATGTCAAGGATTTTTTCCCGGTCCCGAAGGCCATAAAAGAAAGTCGTGAGGGCACCAAGGTCCATGCCGAAAGCTGCCCACCACAGTTGATGCGATGCGATGCGGGTGAGTTCGGCAAACATGGTGCGGATGTATTTTACACGGTCGCTGACTTCAATTCCCATGGCATTCTCGACGCAAAGGGAAACAGCCTCATTGTTTATGTGGGCCGAGAGATAGTCCATCCGATCGGTGAGGTGAAGGAGCTGAGGGTAGGTAAGTTTCTCGCACATCTTCTCGATGCCACGGTGGATGTAGCCACAATGGGGAATCAGGTATTTCACTGTCTCTCCCTGAAGGCAAGTCTCAAAGCGCAACACGCCATGGGTAGAGGGGTGCTGCGGCCCCATATTGATGATGTATTCCTCTTTCTCCTTCAAGTCAATATCCATCAAGGTCTCTTCCATAGATCAACGCTCAAGGGTGAAGGAATCTTTATAATCTTTGCGCAGGGGATATCCCACCCAATCGTCTTCCAGGAATATTCTTCGCATGTCTGGATGATTTTCAAATCGGATGCCGAAGAGATCAAAGACCTCCCGTTCATAGTATTCGGCAGCATGCCAAACATCACTTACTGTGGGGACAGCAGGGTTGATCTTATCCACCAGAATCACTCTCAAAACAACCGAGTGACGGAAGATAGAAGAGGTCATGTGGTAAACGACATGAAACCCATCTTTCCGGTCAACCGCAGTAAGACAGAAAAGGTAATCCATCATCGTTTCTGGGTTCTCTTTTAGGGACTTGGCAACCAGATGCACCTTGTCTGATGGGACGATGAATTCCGGATATTGTTTGCTGATGCCTGGTTTCTGGTCTGCCACCAGTGCGGTGACTAAGGCTGTCAATTGCTCGACTTGCATTCTTCTGTATTATTATCAGTTTGATTTTCAATTGGTTGAACATACCTGGACTTATCTTCAGTTGAGGTACTTATTTCCGGTTCGGCAACACTCGGTTCACCCTCTGCCTTCAAAAGGGTCTGCATTTTGATCTTCCGCTGCAATTGCATCACACCGTATAATAAAGCCTCAGGTCTGGGTGGGCATCCAGGAATGAAAACATCCACCGGAATTACCTGGTCAACGCCCCGGACAACAGAATATGAGTTGTAGTAGAATGGCCCACCAGATACGGCGCAGGCTCCCATGGCAATGACATATTTGGGGTCAGCCATCTGATCGTACAACCTCTTAAGTACAGGTGCCATTTTTCGGACAATAGTTCCGGCTACGACGATCACGTCGGCCTGACGGGGACTGGCGCGGTATACCTCTATTCCGAACCGGGCAAAATCATGCCTTGCGCCTCCGGCTGCCATCATTTCAATGCCACAACAGCTGGTCGCGAACGTCAAGGGCCACACCGAATTGGAGCGACCCCAGTTCACGATGGAATCAAGGGTGGTGACCATCACACTGCTGCCCGATCTTTTCAATTCCTCCAGCGTCTCGTTGTCGTTGAAGTCCTCGTATGGCATGGATTTGATATCTACTCCCATATCAGTGCTTTTTTCTTCCAGGCATAAAGTAATCCTAAGCCCAGAACAGTGAAGAAAATGAGTATCTCAACAAAAGCCGGAAGTCCGATTTCCCGCATCACCACCGCCCAGGGATAAATAAATACCGTTTCTACATCGAAAATGAGGTAGATGATGGCAAAGAGGTAATAGCCTACATGGAACTGTATCCATGTGGGGCCTTCAGTAGGGATGCCGCATTCGTAAGGCTCGGATTTTACTATTCCTGGCACATGGGGCGCTACGTATCGCGAAAAGATGATTGCTCCGCCCACCAGGACTACCGCGGTAAGGAAGAAGGTCAATAATTGATAACTCTCCATGGTCACAGATCACCGACGCTGGTGTGATTCCTGCGTCTTTGATGGGATAAAGTAACCCAGATGGGAAAGGAACGGTTATGACTTAGTTTATTGAATAAGATGACTTTTGTCAGGGTCTATGTGGGAGGCTGTTGGCTTTTAGCTGCCAGCGGTGCAACCAGCATCAGCAGGTTAGGTGGGATACACTAACCATTATCCCAAATCGCCATCGCGGCCTTCCTAATTCGCAACCTCTTGCTGGCTGGCGTTGCTTTCGCCGATGCATCAAACAACAAGTAAGCAATGGTCTCTTTTTCGACAAGGTCGGCTGAGGCAATAAATGTGTTAAAGGCTTGCAACGGAGCTTCAAGAGCATCCCCATCAAAGTTTGAGAGGGCATCCGCCAGGTCATAAAATTCCCGCGGCACGGAGAGGTAATTGGTCGATGCCAATATGGGGCGGCCTGAGCGAAGGTCTGCCGTATCTGGTGCCTTGATCAGGTTGATCTGATCATCTAGCTGGGCAATTAACTTTACAAGAGGCTTTAACTCCTCGCTGGAAAGGATATTCAGTGCCTGTGAAGCCACATTGCTTTCAGATGGAAAATCGCCGGTCTTCTCCGCAATCTCATAGATACCGTGAATCCACACAAATTGAATCCATTGTAAAAAGGTCATGGTGTTGATCCCAAATTGGCCCATGTTGTTGAATTTTTCTGGAGTCAGCGAAGACTCCTGCCACAGGCTCAGTCGCTTAAGCTCGGCCTCGACCTTCT
>JAYVEZ010000002.1:0-15780 GCA_043773645.1 Cytophagales bacterium | reverse complement strand
ATCTGACAAACCCCAGGTCACCGGTTTTGAAATATCCATTTATAAATGCCTTCTCGGTGGCATCCGATTGATTCCAATAACCTAAAAATACGTTTGGTCCTTTTACTTGGACCTCTCCTATTTCCCCAACATTTGCGAGTGTGCCGTCATCAGCCATAATCTTCACAGATAGACCAGGGAGCGGCAACCCAACGGTTCCTGCTTTTCGTACACCATGATATGGATTGCTGATGTTCATCAGAGTTTCTGTCATGCCATACCGCTCCAGAATGGTATGGCTGTACTTTTCCTTGAAGGCAGTCAGTACATGAGCCGGCAAGGGAGCCGATCCACAAACAAACAAGCGCAAGGAAGAACCGATTCTCGCGGCGACATCATTTGGTTGATCAAGCAATCGGATGTACATCGTTGGAACACCAAAGAACAATGTAGGCATGAAGGATAGGAATTCATTGGCTGCCTTTTGATGTTCGAATCGTTCCAACAGCCGCATTCTGCATCCAGTCATCAACCATACATGCAATCCATTGGCCAATGCGTGCACATGAAATAAGGGCAATGCCAACAGAAAGCGGTCTCTTTCCTTTATTTGCCAGCAAGTAACTAGGTTGATGCCATTGGCAATGAAGTTATTGTGCGTGAGCATCGCACCCTTGGATGCACCTGTTGTGCCGGAAGTATACACGATTGCAGCGATGCTGTCCCCTGTCGTATCAATGGAAATGGGATCACCTGATTGCATGGATGCTTCTTTGCTTAAGTCGCTCACCGTCCAGAAAGAAAAATTGCCTGGCACTTCTTGATTGGCAATGAGACCTTTTGGATTTGCATCTTGATAAATGTGAGAGACTTCTCTTTCCCGGTAAAGGATATTGATCGGAACAAAGATGACACCCAGTTTGGCGCAAGCGAGGAATATATCAATAAACTCGACGCAGTTTTCAAGATATACACAAAGCCGATCACCGGTTTTGAAGCCCTTGCTTCTTAGAAGTCGCGCCATTTGGTTGCTGCGGACTTCGATCTCTCCGAAGGTGAATGTTGCTGATCCAAATTCAAGACCCACTTCGTTCTTTTTGGCCAACAATGAATTGGAGAAAAGGTGAAGTAGGTTCATGGCCTGAAAAGATATTTTGTGATCATGTATAAAATCGATGGACAAAGTAGGCAACCCAAGCCGGTATAAAAGGTCGCCGTCATGGCGCCATAAGGAACGAGTTTGGGATCGGTGGCCGCAAGTCCCGCGGCAACACCACTGGTGGTTCCCATCAGCCCACCATAAATCATCGCGGACTGTGGATTGTTGAGACCGATGAAACGGGCTGCCATCGGCGTGATGATGGTGACTACAATTGATTTGACAACGCCCGCGGCGATGCTGATGGCAATGATGTCGGAGCTTGCTCCCACCGCTGCACCCGTGACAGGTCCAACGATAAAGGTACAAGCACCCGCCCCGATGGTGGTGATGTCCTTGGCATCGCGGAAACCAAACATAAAGGCCGTGAGGGAGCCGATGACAAATGAAAGCGCTACACCCAGCACAAGGGAAAGTCCTCCCACCCAACCGGTCTTTTTGATTTCATCTATGTCCGCACCGTAGGCTGTTGATACGATGGCGAAATCTCGAAACATGGCGCCGCCAAGAAGTCCCATCCCTGCAAAGATTGGCAGGTCAGCAATACCTTTCAATCCGTTGGTGACGCGACCTCCAATATAAGCCAGAAGCAATCCGGCAAGAATGGCAATCGCTGAACCGGGGATTTTTTTGTTGAATATTTTTTCCGAAAGCCAATAGGATACAAGCATGATCAGCCCCGTAACCAGAAAGGCTACCACCAGTCCGTTTTTAACCAGAATTTCTGTGACCAGATTCAAGCGTTTCCTTTATTTGCTAATTTGAAGATCACTGGCAGCAAGAGGAGCGGAATAATAGTTACGAGAACCCCTGCTGCTATCGCCACCGCGCCACCCGACAAGGCCGCAGAAACATTCTGCACGGATGACATGGCAACAATGACGGGTAAGTACATGTTGCTCCAAAATCCAATCCCAAGTTGAGATTCTTTGTTCAGGAGATTGCGCTTATGCATCCATTGGTTAACAAGGATTAACAAAAACATGGAGAACCCGACACCGCCCACATTGGCATCGATGCCAAGCAAGTACCCCAAGGTCTCTCCGGTGATTTGTCCGACGAGGAAACAGGCTGCAAGGATTGCGACTCCGTAAATGGTCATTGGTAATGGTTAATTGGTTAATGGTTAGTCTTCGCAGTTGGGAATTGCCAAGGGCTAAAACAGCGAACCACATTCACTCAATAAAAAATAAATTCCCCATAATAGCAAGCATTCCCGTCGGCAATCCCAATATTAAGTATACTATCAATTCCAGAGAATAGCTATCTTTCATTTTCAGATAATCAATACTTATGGGTGCTTCAGATTTTGTGCTTTACGACTTGAAAGTCGAGGTGGTAGCAGGAGATAAACCTTTTGTTTGTAGTCATCAACTCGGCGATGCATTTGAGGTGCGGGGAGAAAACTTGCACTTTAAGACCGATAAGCCTTTTTCACTCTATGCGTTGGCCGCCCTGCTCCCATTGCTTCCAGCCAAGCAGCGGCCATTGAATCAATTTGACTGGATGGCAACGGATCATATTATTGCTTGTCCCGATCCACATTGCGGGGCACGGTTCAAGGTTAGCCGCATTGGCAAACAGGTGGTGAGGCGATCAGATACCACGGTGGTGCCGCTGCCAACGAACAATGACTGGATCGAATAATCAATATGGCGGAGACCTATAACCTGACACCGGATTTTGCCATCTCGCGTATGATCAAAGGTGGTTGGCAGTTGTCCAGAGGCCATAGCGAGGTCAACACCGAAGACCCGATCGAGGGGATGTTCGCTTTCACCGACCAGGGAATCACAACGTTTGACTGTGCTGACATTTATACTGGGGTTGAGGAATTGATTGGCAAATTTCTGCTGGAACGGAAGCGGAGATTGGGTCACCACAATGATGTGAAAGTCCTTACGAAATTTGTCCCTGACTATGATGCGCTGACCACCATCAATAAACACTATGTTGAGAGAATCATTGACCGCTCCCTTCACAGATTAAACCTTGAACGGCTGGACATGGTGCAATTCAGTTGGTGGAGCTATGATATCCCTCGTTATGTTGAGACAGCCTTCTGGCTCAAGGAGCTGCAACAAGCCGGAAAGATCAACTTGATATCGGGTACCAACTTTAATACCCTGGCGGTTGAAAACATGGTGTCTGCCGGAATACCACTGACCACCCTGCAGGTGCAGTATTCCTTACTCGACAATCGCCCCGAAAAATCATTGGTTGACATTTGTTCCAGGCATGGAATTCATTTGTTGTGCTATGGCACTGTCGCCGGTGGCTTCCTGAGTGAGCGATGGCTAGGTACTCCTGAGCCCATGGCGCCTTTTGAAAACCGATCCCTTGTGAAATACAAGTTGATGATCGATGAATTGGGAGGTTGGGAATTATTTCAATTGCTGCTGCGAAAGCTGAAGCATATAGCGGATAAACACAAGGCAACCATTACAAATGTTGCGTCGCGTTACGTTCTGGATCGTAAACAAGTGGCAGGTATCATCATCGGTGCCAAAAGTACGAGCCACCTGGCTGAAAATCTGAAGGTTTTCGATATCGACTTGGATCGGGAGGATTTCTCTTCAATTGCAGGAGTATTGAGTCAGGGAAGGGAGTTGAAAGGAGATGTGTTTGACCTGGAGAGAATAAAAGACGGCCCGCATGGGAGGATCATGAAGTATAATTTGAATGAGACGTTGTGACGTGTTGATGTGTTCATGTCGGGAATAAATAAAGTCAAGGGAATCAAATGAGCGAGAAGTCGTCAAAAGTCTGGTCTTCCAATTATCTGTTTTTGTTGGCATCGATCGGGAGTACGGTGGGGTTGTCGAATATTTGGCGATTTACCTATTTGGCCGGCGAAAATGGTGGTGGAGCTTTCGTCCTCATTTATGTGATCTCCCTCATCGTGATGGGGATTCCCATACTAGGTGCGGAGTTGATGATCGGGCGGCGAGGCGGCAAAAGCACAGTCGGTACGATGCTGGTGTTGGCTGAAAAAGAAGGTATCAGCAAGCACTGGCAATATTTTGGATGGGTCGCGATGGTGGGTGTCTTCCTGATTCTTAGTTTCTACTGCGTGATTGCCGGCTGGACACTTGACTACACCATTACTTCATTGTTCGGCATGCTGAATCATCTTGATTCAGTTTCAGCAGTATCTTACTACAATGATATTCTGGGCAGTCCGGGCAGGATGATGTTGTTTCAAGGTGTGTTCATTGCCGCAAATGTCTGGATTGTAGCGAAAGGGGTTCAGGCAGGTCTTGAAAAGTCCTTGGGGTGGATGACTCCTGCCCTCTTTGTGATCCTATTGGCGTTGGTATTTTATGCCATGTTCACGGGACAGTTTCTCAAGTCACTTGAGTTTTTGTTCTCTCCTGATTTTTCAAAGATCACACCCAAGGTGGTGCTGGCGGCTTTTGGGCAGGCTTTCTTTTCACTGGGAATTGGTGTCGGTGTGATGCTCACATATGGTGCTTATATGCCGCGCACTTCTTCTATTCTGCGATCGGCAGCGATCATCTCTTTTTCTGATGGGCTCGCCTCCATCCTCGCCGGTCTTGCGATCTTTCCCATTGTGTTTCAGTATGGTTTATCTCCTGCTGAGGGACCAGGGTTGATATTCATGACACTGCCCATTGCCTTTGCTCAAATGCCCGGGGGTAACTTCATTGGTGCTATGTTCTTCTTGTTACTCGTCTTTGCAGCATTAAGCTCTTCGATTTCATTGCTTGAGTCTATTATCTCTCACCTGGAGGAAGTCTCAAGACTGGGAAGGAAAAAGATTACCATCATGGCCGGTGTATTGCTTTGGCTCGTGGGACTTGGAACTGTTTTCTCTTTCAACATATGGTCCGAGTTCACGCCTTTGGATATGGTCAGGCCACTGCGGGGTAAGACCGTTTTTGGTCTTATCGATTACTTTGGTTCCAATATCCTGATGCCCGTGGGCGGAATTCTTATGGCAATCATTGGGGGGTGGTTGATCTCCAAATCATCCAGTCGTGATGAACTCAAGATTGGTAATGAAAACGTATTTTCGGTCTGGCGTTTTCTGATCCGCTTCGTGGCACCCGCTACCGTGCTGGCAATCTTCCTGTCCAATCTTTAAGGGCACATGCAGTAATCAAAAATGGATTCCTGAACCCGCGTTTTTGACAGCCGCGATCGAATCAGTACTTACCATCAGGGAGGTACTTGGTACCAAACCAGGCTGGGTCATCTCAGCAACATAGTTACCGTAGCGATCATATTTAAACCAGTCATTTTCGATGGGATCAAGTGTTGTAACCTGAGGGTAACTAATATTTTTTTGTTCCATCTTCTGTGGTTTTGCGGACATGTGAAAAATACGATCCAACCATGGATGGCGCGGAAATGCCCTTTTCCAAATCTCTGAGAAATAGTTTCCACAGTCAATCATGGATTTCTCTCTACAAAACAGAGCCTGACTGTTATTCGGTTTTCAGCTAGTGGAGAGAATTTTTAGCCACGGATTACACGGATTATCACGGATTATCACGGATGGATTTGTTCAGGCTTAAATGATTGCCATGCCTTTTTTAAAACCTAGACTTTTGTGACTTTAATGGCATTATCCGTGCCAATCCGTGTAATCTGTGGCTATCAGAGAAAATCTTAGCCACAGATTCCTCAGATTTTCACAGATCAATCTGAAAACAAACCGCCTGAAAATTTATAATATCTTTGCGCCCTTATTTAAAGAACCATGATTTCAGTTGACGCGGTAAGTGTAGAGTTCAATGGCTCGCCCCTTTTCAGTAATATCTCTTTCAATATCAATGACAATGACCGGATTGCCCTCATGGGTAAAAACGGCGCAGGCAAGTCCACCCTCCTGAAGATCATCGCCGGTGCGAGCAAACCTACCCGAGGGAAGGTTTCAGCTCCCAAAGATGCCATCATTGCCTATCTGCCACAGCACCTGCTCACCGAGGACAAGTGCACCGTTTTCGAAGAGGCTTCCAAGGCATTTGCCAAGACCCTGGGTATGAAAAAGGAAATGGATGCCCTTAACCACCAATTGGAGACACGCACAGACTATGAATCAGATGAATATTCAAAGATCATTGAGCAGGTGTCGGAGTTGAGCGAAAAATATTACCACCTGGAAGAGATCAACTTTGATGCGGAAGTAGAGAAAACACTCCTTGGGTTAGGTTTCCTCCGTTCGGATTTCACAAGACCGACCAAAGAATTCAGTGGCGGCTGGCGCATGCGGATTGAATTGGCTAAAATACTCCTCCAGAAACCAGATCTTGTATTACTCGATGAGCCCACCAACCACATGGACATAGACTCCATCCAGTGGCTCGAGGACTTTCTGATCAACAATGCCAAGGCGGTAATTGTCATCTCCCACGACAAGACTTTTGTTGACAACATCACCAACCGGACCATCGAGGTTACCATGGGTCGGATCTACGATTACAAGGCCAAGTACACTCACTACCTGCAATTGCGTAAAGAGCGCCGTGAGCAACAGCAAAAGCAGTTCGATGACCAGGCAAAGCAAATTGCTGACATACAGGAATTTATTGATCGTTTTAAGGGCACTTACTCGAAGACCCTTCAAGTACAGTCGCGGGTGAAGACCCTGGAGAAGATTGAGATTATTGAAGTCGATGAGGTAGACTCATCAGCATTGAATCTAAAGTTCCCGCCTGCTCCCCGATCTGGCAACTACCCGGTAATCATTGATGGGTTGACCAAAAAGTATGGTGATCATACTGTATTTCAGGATGTGTCGTTAACAATCTCAAGGGGTGAACGCATTGCCTTTGTCGGCAAGAATGGTGAGGGAAAATCAACCCTGGTCAAGGCGATCATGGGTGAAATTGATTTCGTTGGGAAACTCCAGCTCGGCCACGGTTCACTCATTGGTTACTTTGCCCAGAACCAGGCATCTCTACTCGATGAAGGGCTGACCGTCTTTCAAACGATCGACCAGATCGCGATTGGTGATATCCGAACCAAAATCAAGGATATTCTGGGAGCATTCATGTTCAGCGGTGACGCCATTGATAAGAAAGTTAAGATGCTTTCAGGCGGAGAAAAGACCCGGCTGGCGATGATCAAGCTCTTATTGCAACCAGTTAATTTGTTGATTCTGGATGAGCCAACTAACCACTTGGATATCAAAACAAAAGATATTCTAAAAGATGCATTAAAAGCCTTTGAAGGTACCATGATTCTCGTGTCCCATGACCGCGATTTTCTGGACGGTCTGGCTACAAAAGTCTTTGAATTTGGTAACCGGCGAGTCAAGGAGCACTTCGAAGATATTACAGGGTTTTTGAGGAACAAAAAGCTGGAGAACCTCCGCGAGGTTGAGCGAAAGGTCTAGGAGTACCTTTCATACTTTGGCTAGTACGACACAGTCACCACGGCATTCAAAGTAGAATGAATCTCATTCCACTTTCCAAAACTGGTCTTTCGTTCAAAGGTCCGGAGGAGTTTGGTGTCGTTGCTTTTGCCCGTTTCGACCATAAGACCCGTAAACGGTGGCAGGGATTTGAAACCTGGCCAGTCCATCATATTGCCATGGTATTTGTATTGAGTTGACTTTGCTGATCCAATCATCTCTACTTTCTTGTTGCCGGTTTCAAATTGCGCTTTTTTCCAGCGCTCCCAATCACGCAGGCCGGCCAGCATCTCTCGCCTTGTTTTCCGATCGTCTATCCACTCAAATCCGACGAGAAACTTTTTTTCGTAGATGCGGATGTCTTGATTGGCCAGGTCGAATCTTAACCATCCAAATCTTTTGGTCTCAGTCAGCATGACTTCCTTTCTTAGCAACTCTGCCCCCGGAATATCCCGGATGGAATCGTAGGCATAAAAATGAAGCCTGAAGCGAAGGGTATCTTTTGAATTGTACATAAGCCGCACCTGGAGTTTGTCGATGTACGATGTGCTGCGAGGGGATTCTAGCAGCAAGGCCACGGCACCGCCCCCCTGGAGGGTATCCAAAGGCAATACGCCATCCTTACCGCCCATCCAACCCAGCCGCTGCTTCTTGTATTTCTTGCCTGTCACCACAACATCGGACAGCAATATTATTTCTGGCACAAGCAGGATCTCCTCGGTAGCTGCGCCTAAAAGCTTTGAAGCAATCACCCTGAGTCGCTTGTAGCCGATGGATGAGAAAATAACAGTATCATTTCCGTATTGCATGGGAACTATCAATTCAAAACTCCCATCCAGATCAGAAAGTGTTCCCAGATTTTTCTCGAACAACCCGATATTGACGTATGGCACCGGTTGCTTTGAGTTGCCATCAATCACTTTCCCGGCCAATCGAAGATTGTCCTGTTCTGGTATCCGGGACTCATCATGCAAGAATGAAATTCCAATGGTTCTGGTAGCGCTGGCTAAGAGGAAAAGCAGTATGGCAACAGATTTCATCATGGGGAAGATTAACACCCACCAAGATGCAAAAATGATTGACATGGTTGCATTGCGCAGTCTAAATGCAACCGGTTTTATATGATACTACTACTCTTAGATCAGACTATATCAACCCTTATCCCATGTTACATTCGCTCTCCCAAGTTCACCCCATTCATTACATCCTGCTTTGTGAACGGCTGATTGTATAACCTCTTACCGGTGGCTTTGAAAATTGCGTTGGCAACCGCCCCTCCCGTTGGAGGCAATGCTGGCTCGCCCAACCCGGTAGGGTCTATGCCATTGTCCACAAAGTGAACATCCACCTCGGGAACTTCCTTGATTCGGATCAGTCGGTATGAATTGAAATTCTTTTGTTCGGCTGCACCCTCTTTAAAAGTTACGTTGCCAAACAACGCGTGCCCAACACCATCCACGACCCCGCCCTTCACTTGCTGCAAGGCCCCGCTCTTGTTGACGACGACCCCACAATCGGCCGCAGCATAAATCTTTTTAAGAATTGGCCTCCCGTTCTTCATTTCAATCTCAGCTACCTGAGCCACATAGGTGCGGTGTGAGAAATAAACGCTGAACCCCTGAGAGACATCTTTCTTTGTTCCCCATCCGGCCTTGTCTGCAGCCAGTTCAATGACGCCTTTCATGCGGTCGATATCATACTTGATGGCACCGGCCGGAGTCTTCTTTGCTTTCTCCAGAAGGGCCAGTCTGAATTTAACAGGGTCCTGCCCTGCTGCGATGGCAACTTCATCCAGGAATGCCTGTTCGGCGAAAGCGAGGAAGTTGGTGATGGGTGCACGCCATGCTCCCGTTGTAATGGGCGATTTATACTCGACAGAATCAATCTGCAGATTATCCACCGCACCCGATGGAAAATTATCTTCTCTGGTTGAATTGGTGACATTAATCCCAACACCACGGAGCTTATATCCTATAAGATTTCCGTTTGCATCCAACGCTGCATCAAAGCGATACCGAACCGCAGGTCTGTAACTTCCACCCGTCATGTCATCTTCTCGTGACCAGATCACTTTGACCGGTTGTTTGATGATGCTCGATAGTTCGGCCGCCTCCAGCACATAGTCAGTCTTTAGGCGTCTGCCAAAGCCCCCGCCCAGGCGAGTGATCTCTACGGTAATCTTGTCGTTGGAAACACCCAAGAGTTTACCCGTTTCGGTACGAGCTGCCTCGGGTGTCTGTGTGGGTCCCACAAGTTCAATACCATCCGGACGAACGTGCGCGAAGAAGTTCATCGGTTCCATCGGACTGTGCGACAGGAACGGGCATTGGTATTCTCGGGCAATTACCTTGGCCGCATTCTTGAAAGCAGTCTCTACATCTCCATCTTTCCTACGGACGACAGCATCCTTGGAGTCCAGCAATTCCTTGAGAATGCGGTCGTGGTCTGAGGAGCTTTCAATTGTCCCTTCAGCCTCATATTCAATTTTCAAGAGTTTTCTGGCTTTGCTGACCTGCCAGGTTGATTTACCAACCACCGCGACATTGTTCTTGAAGGTAACGACATCAATAATCCCGGACATGGCTTTCGCGGCGGTCGAATCCACCGACTTGAGTTTCATTCCAAAGGCTGCCGGCCGTTGTATCATGGCGAACACCATGCCCTCGCGATAAAAATCAATCCCGTATAATGGCTTGCCCGTGATCATGTCCATGTTGTCGACATTCCGAATGGCCTTGCCAATGATTTTGAAGTCTTTCTTGTCCTTCAGTTTCACTTCGGTTGGGATGGGAATGCTGGCCGCTTCTGTGGCAAGTTCACCATAGCTCAGTTTACGTCCATCCGGATGCAGCACCATGCCGGTATCTGTCTTGAGGATATCCGAAGATACCCCCCAGCGTTTGGCAGCAGCCTCTACAAGCATATACCGGGCCGTGGCGCCTGCTTTGCGAAGTCTTTCCCATGAATGGGGAATGGCTCCACTGCCTCCGGTAAGTTGACGCTCATATTTTTTAGCATCCAGAAAAGCCTGGACCACTTTGACCTTTGACCAATCCGCATCCAGTTCCTCCGCCACGATCATGGGGAAAGAAGTTTTGATGTTCTGACCTAGTTCTGGATTGGGAGAGAATAATGTAACCACGCCCTCAGGTGATATGGATAAGTAATTATTGAAATCAATGGTACCTGTTACCACCGGCGCATCACTTACATCTTCCATGGCAGATGCCACCGAATTGGTGAGCTGGAATCCAAGCATCAGTCCGCCGCCCGCTGTGGCTGCCAGCTTGATGAAATCCCTTCGATTTGTTTTTATGTTAATTGACATACATCCTGAGATTAAAGTTTGTTTGAGGCTAGTTCGATGGCTTCATGAATGCGGTGATACGTCCCGCAACGGCAGATATTTCCGTTCATGGCATTATCTATTTCCTCGGCTGATGGCTTTGGTTTTTTAGCAAGTAATGCTGCCGCAGTCATGATTTGTCCGGCCTGACAGTAGCCGCATTGTGCAACGTCAACTTCATTCCAGGCTTTTTGAAGGGGATGATCACCATTGGCTGACAGCCCCTCGATGGTGGTGATTTTATTGGTTCCTACGGCTGACACGGGAAGAGTACACGAACGGACTGCCGTACCATTTACATGAACGGTACAGGCACCGCACTGCGCAATTCCACAACCAAACTTCGTACCAACCAATCCAAGGTTGTCCCGCAATACCCACAGCAATGGGGTATCTGAATCTACGTTGGCTTCCAAGCTTTTGCCGTTAATCTGTAGGGTGTAATGAGCCATTTTGTTTATTTGTAATGTTTGTATAACAAGGTAATAAATTTATTCTTCGATGTCAGGAGAATTATTTCACCTACCGTGAAGGTGCAGAGACGCAAAGAATTCAAGCTCCGCTAATTCTTAACCTTCTCAGACTTCACCACATCCTCATCATAATTTCGCCTTAAAATCAGCGTTCCACGCTCATCGTACAACTTCCAGATGCCATCGCGCAGGTCGTTCTTGAACCGGCCTTTCATCTTCACTTCACCATTTTGGTAGTATTCTGTAAACGTGCCATTCTTGAACCCATTTTTAAGGTCCACGGTGAAATTGATCGTGCTGTCCGGGAAATACCCGGCCAGTGATTTTGAATTCAGGTTCCGCACATACAGGTAAGGCAGAGCCATGGGATCAGAATCCTTTGGTTCAATTTGTTCATCCTGCCCAATTGATTGTTCTACGTGCACCGAATCCACGGCGGTTGGTACTGCCTCCTGACCCTGACCCAGAAGCATCTTTGGTCTTTCAGGTTCTTCAAACTGCTCAGCCAGCAATGTCTTAAACCGGCCTGACTCTGCTACAAGTTGAAATCCAATTTTGCGGAAGCAAACAATGTATTCCTTGTTGGTCTCCATGGAAACCCGTGTGGGAGCGTCGGCTAACTTCTTCATGGTATTGAAAAGAACCGGTGTGTTGAGGTACACGAACACGGATCCTTCATCGTCAAACTGTTTTCGGAACGATCGGAAGTCTTCTGATTTGATCAGTGTATTCTTTTCCAGGTAATCATCAATGATACTCTCCAGCGTTTGTGGATGATTGCTGAAAATGACAAAATCGTTGATGGTTGTATAATAGGGTTTGTCATATCGTGCGAAAAATTTACCCAACAGGATTTTGAAAAGTCCCTTGACGCTCAGGTAGCTAATCTTGTAGCCATGGTGATCCACCGTCTTGAATTTTACTGGGGTTTTCCTTCTCACCATTTTTTCCACATAGGTGAGATTCTTCTTTGCTTGTTCGATATTACTCGCCTTCATCACAAGCGCCACTTCATTGTCAAGACCTTTGCCTGATGACTGCAGTTCAAACAACGCTACCTCATCTCCAATCCAGGAGATAAAGTTATCCTGAAGACTGATTTTCAGGTAGTCTTCGACTTGCTTCAGATTGGCCCGGTATGTTTTATATTCAGCGACATCGCTTTGAAGATTCTTTTCAAAGTTTTTGAAGAATTCATTGAATGTATTGAAACCGAACCCGATATAGAAGCCAGTTCGCTGAGGTGCGATTTCAAGAATTTCCGTTGCCCCTTTGCCGGATATGGATAGTGTCTTGATATATGACTCAGTGGATTCATTTACATACGTGTAGCCTTTGGCGGAAATAAGTTCATTGTCTACCTGCAGGGCCAGGGTAGAATTCTCCAGGGTTTTTGAGAGTTGGCTAACATATTCATTGGTGCCGCTGGAGTAGCAGGACATGAATGAAGGCAGGCGTGTATAATTGACGTAAAGCTGGACAATGCCAGTATCTTCCAATGATATTTCGGTCGTATGAAAGGTGATCTTGTCATGGGCCCCTTTTTCCTTTTGTGTGTCTAGCGCAGCAGTCACAATTTTCCTGGTGTAGGAAACCAGGAGGTTGGACCCCGGCAGGGCCAAGAATAGGTTGCTGTTATCCAACGGTTTGTGCAGCGTGATCAGATCCTCTCCCTGATATTTTTCTTTGCGAACCGTATATCCAGCCGCAGAAAAGCTGGTAAGGTATTCTTTGAGGAAGGTTATCCCAGATGCCTCAGCAAGATCGATGATAAACAGGAAGTCGTAGTCTTTAGGCCCCGTCATGTGGGCAGAGGCGATCAGCGACCTTGATCCAATGAGGCTAAACAACAAATCGTTTTGTCGGATCAGTGAATCCAGGCTATTGGCTGACGTTGTAAGCGAAGCGAAATAGGTATTTTTCTCGAGGTGTGCCCATGCCGGTGAACCTGAGATTTCTTTCCAGCTCTTGATCGGGTCTTTGGTGGAGATGCAATAGATCGCATCAGCAGGTACAAAGGCCATGGCATCTTCGGCATTAGCCCTCGCCTGATACCATTTGAAGGCCATCCAACCTGCTGCACCCAGAAACCCAATGATCAGTATCCACTTAAAAAGTTTACCCATTCCATGCTTCGTTATCTGGCTAAAATAGACAGTTTTATCTGTACACTTCGTATGGATTCGATGGGCGTTGAATATTTGTGCCAAAGCCCACGCGGGTTGATGACCAATTGAACCGGGCCATCAAGCTGCAATTTCCGGAAATACACCAATTGGGTTTAATTCCAATAAAATGATCTAAAAATCAGTTCTTTTGCCTTGTTGGCCACTCATCCCACCCACCCACCAGCGCAACGATCATTGATCGACAAGAATTGCCGCGTATGCATCAGCCTGCCTCCGCAGGAAGGTCAACTTACCGTATGAGCCAAAGGTTAAGAACGCAATTGATTTGTAGTTAGAGGATGCGCCAGCGTCTTAGTTGACACTATTGTATTGGTTAAATTCTAGCTGAGAAGAGGCAGGAACTTTTACCGCAGAGGACCTGAGGTTCGTAGAGCATGAACCACAATTTAATTTCATTCCTTTGCGATTTCTTGCGGTCTCTGCGGTTTGTATTTTTCAGCGCTGAAATGGTTTGAAGTTAAGATCCACCAAGTTGTGATGCCGCGCCCCTTTCTATGAACACAAGTCCATTGCCATGTTTTCTTATGATTGTCGCGGGTATGCTGTTTGAACTGGGGCTCTCTATCGTTTTTTTGATGATGTCCGCCTTCTTCTCACCATTGGCAACCAGCACTGCTGTTCTGGCTTCCATGAAGTGTTGAAGCCCCAGAGTAATGCCCTTAGTAAGCCGAGTAGCCTCTCCAAAATATTTCTGTCCCACGATCCTTGTAATTTCTTCCAACTCGATCACGTGCGCGTAAAGTGTTAGATCAACGCCAGGTTCATTGAAGCCAATATGTCCATTGATCCCGACCCCCACTACCATGAGGTCAATTCCACCCAATTTCTTAATGACCTGATCCATTTTCTTGCATTCAGCTTCAAGCGCGCTGCTCATCCCATCGAATAAATGAATATGGCCGGAAGGAATTTGCAGTGGTTCAAAAAGGTTCTTGTTCAGATAGAACTTGCAGCTTCCAGGATTGGTGGGAGGAATACCCACCCACTCGTCCAGTGCTACAAATTGAACTTGAGAGAAGTTGATGTTTCTTTCTTTGGATCCTTTTATGATGTATTGATAGCTAAGCAAGGGACTGTCGCCGGTGGCCAGGCACAAAACTGCCTGTGGATTCGAGGCAACGGTATCAAGTATCAGGTTTGCTATCTTCCGGGAGAGTTCGTCGTAGGTTTTGAGTATCTCAAGTTTCATTCTTGGGCGATTTGTTATTTGTGGATATTCATGTGACTACAGTTAAGTCAGCGCATGTTGGACTCATGCCTTTTTGCATATAGTAATTGGCTACAGCGTGTCCAAGGCCAAGGGAAGATTGCAGATCAGTCTCCATCAGCAATCCGGCACAGAATCCGGCATTGAAATTATCACCTGCACCCGTGGAAAGCATGGGATTATTAATGATGGTGCTGTTCATTTTAGATATTTCTTTCAAGCTGAAGGCCAAAGCTTGTTTGGAATGGTGAATGAGCAACGTGTCTACTTCCAGGCGTTGTATTAGTTTTTCGCCGATGGATTCAAGGCGCGGCAATTGAAACGAATTTCCGGTCAACGCTTTATAGACTTCCCTTGTTTCATTTAGATTAAGACTCAGCACTACCCTCCAGTATTTAGAAAATGCCTTCAGGAGATCCAGCGCTTCCACGATACTCACCTCACTCCTCTTTGAGCAATCGGAAAGATCGAAAAAGCCAACGGGCTTACTTGCGGATGCGATGGTTTTGGGTAGGATATCATCCAACAATCCTTTCCACATGCTGGTGGAGTGGTGCAATTCACTCCAATTCAGAATTCCGATAAGGTCCCGGTGCGTGAATAGCTTGACCAGTAAATCAAGATCAAAGGTTCCCATAATGGATGACCAATCAACCTTGTTCAGGCTCGTCATTTGGGCCAGCAGTATCTTTCCCTCATTGAATTCCATGGCTGTGGTTAGCCCTGGGTCGGCGAAACTATGCAATGACGCCTTCTCTGACAGCGGTTTGAAGACGGGATGAAGTGAAGGCTTTCCCATTGCGCCAATGCAGGAAACATCGGTGCCAAGACTGGCCAGTGCGTTTGCCATGATGGGCATATTGCCACCCAATTTTGTGGTCAACTCCTCAAGTTCAAGTGAGAAGTTACCAGCTCCCTTTTTCAGGGTATACTTTCCAAATTCAGCGACGGACTCAAAATAGGATGTTCCTCGTTGATCTTTTAGCCTGATAACTTTGAAGACAGCATCTACAAATCCATCAAAGCCCAGTGTGACATGCTTCCC
>JAYVEZ010000001.1:0-8007 GCA_043773645.1 Cytophagales bacterium | reverse complement strand
GCATTCGGCCGCGCCATCGTGGAAGAGCATCTTGATTATTGCCTCGCTGCGGGTATCAACGTGGAAGGAATTAATGCAGAAGTGGCCACAGGGCAATGGGAATTTCAGGTTTTTGCCAAAGGGGCAAAAGCGGCCGGTGATCAGGTGTGGGTGGCGCGCTACCTCCTCGAACGAACCGCCGAAAAGTATGGCGTCGCCATCAACTGGTATTGCAAGCCTTTGGGCAATACGGATTGGAATGGATCTGGTATGCATGCCAACTTCTCCAATGGCTTGTTGAGGGAGTGTGGATCGAGGGACATCTACGAGCAGATTTGCCAGGCATTTGCGCCTGTCATTGAAGAACACATCGCGGTGTATGGCGCTGACAATCACTTGCGACTCACGGGCAAACACGAAACTCAATCCATCGATAAGTTTTCTTATGGGGTATCAGACCGCGGTGCTTCGATCCGCATCCCCATTGCCACCGTGGAGAATGGATGGAAAGGATGGCTGGAAGATCGCAGGCCCAATTCTTCAGCCGATCCATACAAAGTGGCTGCCCGAATTATTGCCACGGTGAAGATGGTTCCGGAGGAATATGTTTATGTGTCAAATGGTAATGGCAACGGCAAGGCAAAGTCATCGCGTTAATCTGCGTTTTCTTTAAGTGCAGGGGGAAATCATCACGATTTCCCCCTTTTTTGGTTTGATCCGTCTGCCAAAAAAATAGTAGTTTTAGGCCAAAGCCTCCGAGTTTTCAGGACGTCAGCAAAAATGCTCCTGCTCTTAAATCACTAACTTCGGCATGATTGGGTTTAAAATCCTCGCAGCATTCTATTTTATTTGTCTCACTGCGTGGCTGCCGGCTCAGTCATTGGACAGCCTCCAAAGAGTATTGAATGCAACGCCCGGCGGTGCCCAGCGCATTCCATTGCTGAGACAAATTGGGGAGGGATATTTGGGCCAGCGGGATGCCAGGGCAATAACCTACTTTGATGAACTCCTGACCCTTTCTCAGGATGTTGGCGACAACTTGCTGTCGGCTTACGCTTACAATCGGATGGGAGTATTTTGGCTCCAACAAAATGATATCAGAAAATCTTCGGATTTCTATTTTAAAGGTCTTCAGGTGACGTCTGAGTTGGGAAAATTCGATGAAATCAAGGCGCGGCTGAACAACAACCTGGGTTGGAACTTCAACCTGATGAGTGACACGACGCGGGCACTCAAGTATTACGGGAATGCGGTTGTGTACGCAAGACGGATTAACAATCCACAAGTCCTGGGCATGATTCTCAACAACCGGGCCATTGTGCTGAAGGATATGAAGCGGTATGACAGTGCGTTGGCCTTGTTCGAAGAATCGTTGATGCTCAACCGCAGGGCAGGGAATGAACGCCAGGTGAGGTTTAACTTGAATAATATTGGAACTGTGCTGATGGCCCAAAGAAAGGAGGTTGAAGCCAAGACGTATTATGAAAGCGCATTGTCACTCAACATTCGCTTCAAAGACACCGTAGAAATCATTAATAACCTGATCAACCTCGGGAAGGTCAACATATACCTGAAGCAATTCTCTGATTCGGATGATCAATTAAAGGAGGCATTGCACCTGGCTCTTGCAACCAACTATCTTGATCAGCAAAGTAGAATTTATGCGACCCTGCGCGATTTGTCGAGGGCCACGCACCACGATCGCGATGCCTATGACTACTTTGTGAAATACCAGCGAATCAATGACAGCCTGTATCAACGGGAGCAATTGACCAGAACCATCGAAGGTGAGGCGAAGTATATTGACATGATGAAGGACCGGGATTTACAGAAGGCCCGAAATGACATTACGGAGCAGCGCCTTTACCTTGCCTTCATCGTAAGTGCACTGGGCATTACCCTGGTTATCATTTTCTTTTTGTGGAGACTCATCAGGACGAAACGAGCCAATGAAAAAGTCCTTCTCGACTTGAATCGTGAAATAGAAGCGCAGTCGAAGGCACTCTCTTTGGCCAATGAAAAAATAAATTTGATCAACAATGGTCTGGAGGAGGCTGTGAGAAACCGGACCGCCATTATTCAAGCCCAGAATGAGAGGCTCCTTGAGTTCTCCAATATGAACTCACATAAAATCAGGGCACCACTCGCAACACTCCTGGGCCTGCTTAACCTTTTTGAGGATGAGCCATCACCTGCGGACGACAAAGAACTCATCGGGCACCTGAAAGCCACCGCCGTCAAGATGGACGAAATGATCCATGAAGTAAGTCGCCAACTGGAAAGAGAGGACAAGTCACCTTCTGAAGTCCGGTCAGAAAACAAGGACCGCACCCACTGACTTATTCGTTTCGCAAGGTTTCAGTGGGGTTTTCATGGGCCACCCGATTTATTGACACGCTAGTTATTCACTGAGCAAACTCTGGGTTGGATTGGCCGAGAGTGTTTTCATCCCCTGCAGCCAAATGATAAAGGCAATCAATCCGCTTACGCCGGCGAAGGCTGCGGCAAAGATCCACCAGGGCATAGCGGTGTGGTAGGCAAAACCTTGTAACCAATGATTTGCAGCATACCATGACAGCGGGCCTGCCACCAGCATGGCCACGAAAAGGATCAAAGAAAATTCGCGGAAGAGCAATGTTAATACATCCAGCCAGGAGGCACCGAATACCATCCGGATTCCAATCTCTTTTGTCTTGCGCAATGCATTGAAGGTAGCAAGCCCGATGATGCCGATGACGGCGATGATGAGTCCGATACCGGTGAAAAGCAATACCAATCGTGAGGCAATGATTTCGGTCTTATACAGTTCATTAAAAGTTTCATCCTGGAACCAGTACTTCATCGTGGTAGAAGGCTCGAGGTTCTTGTATACACCCGCGAGTGTGTTCATTGCTTGTTGGGTGGCCCCAGGCAGGTATTTCACATAAATGGCAGAAGTGTGTTCATAGCTTGTGCGATAGAGGATCGCGGGCTGTCTTGCTTCGTGGAGTGAAGCGGTGTGGAAGTCGTTCACCACCCCAATGATTACACATGTGCCCTCGCCTATCTTGATTTCTTCCCCGAGGGGTTTGGTGAGTCCCATTGTCTTGACGGCTTCATCAGTGACCAGTACTTCGGTGCGGAGGGAGTCAGAAGAGGCGGGTTGAAAGAACCGCCCTTCCAGGAGGGTGAGCCCCATGGTTTCAGGAAACTCGTAACTGCACGCAATGGTCTTGAAAGAAATCCTGACATCGGGTGCCTTCCCTGGCCAACTCACGCCTGTGTTTCCGCCGTAAGTATTCAGCGGATTGGTGGCCGATGTCCCAATACCAATGATGGAGGCATCTTTATACAATTCATTCTTAAAGCTCTCGAACTTTTGCAGCAATCGAAACGTGGGTTCAACCCTGATCACATTGCTGCGGTCGAAGCCAAGGGCTTTGTGGGTGATAAAGTTCAATTGCTTGTATAGCACGCCACTGAAGATGATGATCCCGATGGACACGCTTAGCTGCACTACCAATAACGCTTTTCTAAACGACGGCGAGCCTGATGTCCCGACCGACAACTGGTTTTTCAAAATTCGGATTGGTTGAAACGATGACATCACCCAGGCGGGATAGATGCCAGCAAGAAAGGCAATGAGTAAGAGGAAAGACAACAGGTACAGCGGCATCAAGCCTGTAAGGAATCCAATCGTGACCGGTTGGGTAAGCAACGTGTTGAAAAGTGGCAATGCAAATTGAACGGTGATGACAGAAAAAACAAACGCCATCAGCACCATCAGGAATGATTCTCCCATGAACTGTGCGACGATTGTCCCGCGCAGCGCCCCGGTCACTTTTCGAATGCCGATCTCCTTGGCCCGAAGTGTCGCCCGTGCCGTGGAGAGGTTTACAAAATTGATGACAGCCATGATCACCACCAATGCCCCGATGATGATGAACAAGGTGATGTATTCGATCCGGCCGCCGGCATATTTGCCATCTTCGAATTTGCCTTTCAGGTGCCAGTCCGCAATGGGGTATGCCTGGTAGCGCAGGTGCTCTGCCTTGAATGCCTCGGTGACAACACGCACGTCATTCAACTTTTCTGTAAGTTGTTCGGCTGAGATGGGGGAATTTACCTTGATATACATCTCAAAGAAATTCTGGGCAAACTGCTGATCATTGACTCCCCATTGTTTCTTGAGTACCGCATATGGCATGGCAAAATCAAACCGGAGGGATGAATTGGCAGGAATGTCTTTGAACACGGAAGCGATGATCACCTCCCGCGTGTCGTCTACCTTGATGGTTTTGCCTAGGGGGTTGGTCGTACCAAAAAGATTGTAAGCCATTTTTTCTGAGACCGCTATGGATGTGGCATTCTTAAGCGGGTTGGGGTCACCGGAGACAATGGGAAAGTTGAAAACAGAGAAGAGTTGATCATTTGCATACACGCCATTCAAATAGATACACTCATTTGTTTTGCCCTCCGGACGAAAACAAAGTTCAAACGGCCACCGCGCACCAGTGGCCACGCTGACCAATGATTCGACCTCCGGTACGGATGAGACGTCCAGCACGCACGAGGCCACCTCATAAGTTTGGAAGGAGCCGTTAGCCTCCACATGCGTAAGCACTTTGTAGACCTTGTCAGTATCGTTATGAAAGCGATCGAAAGAGAATTCGTGCACAACCCACAGCAGGATGAGCAAGGCACAACTGAATCCAGCGGATAGCCCCAATACATTGAGAAACGAGTGGCCGGGCTGGCGCATGAAATTGCGAATGGATACCAATGCAATGTTCTTGATCATAGCAGTAGATACGTTAGCTTCTTTGTTGCGATTGTTTCGTATTCTAATATTTTTCCAGCGGAAGAACCGCACGACGTTCCAGGTAAAATACCAGGTGGCTTTTCGCTTACTTTCTTTTGCCATTCTGTAAAACAACTCATAGGCGTCTCCCTGGATTTCTTCCAGCAATTCCGGCCGACAGTACCATCGCAAGAATTGGTCTGCCCACCGGGGCGGATGTGGCTGCTGATTCATGTTTATTCACTTCGCAAGGTGGTGGTCGGGTTTTCAGAAATGATCCTCTTCAGTTGTGATCCCACCGTCAATGCGACGGAGATAAACATCAACAGGAGGCCAAAGAAAAATGGCCATGCATTGGGTGCTTTTGATTCTGGATAAATATGCTGAATAAGTGCATTGATGAGAAAGAACCCGGTCGGGGCACCAACCGTAAAAGACACAGACAATATCCAGACATAGTCCCTGTTCATCAATTTGAAAATTTGATATATGCTTGCACCGAATACTTTGCGTACACTGAATTCTTTCAGCCTCCTGGCAATGTTGTAGGAAACAAGGCCGAATAGGCCGAGGCATGCCAACACCACAGCCATGGTTGAAATGAAGGAGAGGAGTTTGACGTTGGCATTGTTGTCGCGGTGAAAGTCTTCAAAAACAGAATCCTGCAGGAATCCTTCATATGGATCATCCGGCGCAATCTCTTTCCACGATGCTTTCAGATATGCTTCGGTCTGTGTAGTTGTGCCGGCGCTTGCACGCACGGAAAGAAAACGAAGTTTGTCTTCCGGGACAACGGTAAAGATGGCGGGACCCACCGGGTTGTAAAAACCATCGTAATGAAAATCCTGGACGATGCCAACCACAAACCGTTTTACACTGTCATAATCAAAGGATTGATTCAGGGGCTCGGTCCATCCCATTCGTTTTGCGAAGGATTCATTGATTACCACAGATTCGCGGTTATCAGATTCAATGCCCTTGTTGAAAAATCTTCCCTCTTTGAGTTGAATGTTCATGGTCTCCAGGTATCCAAAACCTACCCCATAGGTTACAGTCTGAAAACGTTGCTGCAAGTTTTCGAAGGAGACCACCTTGTTTTGATGGCCAATGGCATCCGCTGATCCGGCGACCGATTCGATGTCCGGAAAAGCCAATGCCTTGTCGCGCAATGCCAGGAATTCGCTCTTGCCGGGGACAGGAACAACCATGTTTCGGTCATGCGCATAACCCCAGTCTTTGTTTTTCTGATAAAGTGCATTGTCGATAAATACAAATGAACCGACGATGGTAGTAAAGGCGAGCACAAACTGTGTGGTGAGCAGTATCCTGCTGAATAGTCCGCGTTGTCCGAATTTCTCCCGGCCCTGGAGAATGCGGATGGGAGTGAAGGCCGAGACGTAAAGGGAAGGATAGGCGCCCGACACCAGCCCTATTAATGCAAATATGCCAAAGAAGAAAAAGAAAGCCGTGTTTCCGGATGAGAATTCGAATGGGATCTCAAAAGGGAAAAGGGAATTCAGCCCTGGCAGGAAAATGAGGTAAGCCAGGAGGGCACCCGCAGCCAGAGAGAAACTGCACATAAGGAAGTTCTCCGTAAGAAACTGTTGCACGATCTGATTTCTGTGGCTTCCAATCACTTTGCGGATGCCAATTTCTTTCAAGCGCGTGGCCACCGTGGCCACCGCTACATTCATATAATTGAAACAGGCGAGTAACAAGAGCATCAAGGCGATTGCGCCCAATGACCAGACACCGGAAGGATGCGCTGCATAGCTGATCGCTCCTACCATATCGTTTGATTTTGCTGACAATTTGGGAAGGGGCACCAAATCGAATGATTCAATTGGCCATTCCGGTGACGAATTGTTGTGGAGCAACCGGTACGTTTCCATGGCGGTCTGTACTTCTGAAATGTCATGTCCCGGTTTGAGAAGCACAAATGTTGCGTCGGTCAGGTAACTCCAATCATAAGCGTCTTTGAACTTAAGGTCCTGGAATTTCTCCATCGATACGAGTATGCTGAACCACATTCCGGAATTTTGAGGCCTGTCCAACACCGCGCCAACCATAAACTCTTCTTTCATCCCATTGATGAATTTCAGTGAGAGTGTTTGTCCCACAGGATCCGTTGATCCAAAGTATTTTTCAGCCATCGCACGGGTCAGCACCAGTTGATTCTTCGTATCGAGGGCGCGACCGTTGCCCTTGGCAAGTGGAAAAGAGAAGGTCTGCATGAAAGCCGGGTCGACAAACCAGATGGATTCATTGAAGACAAGGTCGTTGTAACGCACAGCCGCTGAACCAATTTCAACCCTCGCGGTAGATTCAACACCCGGTAAATCATTTTTCAGGGAGGGCCCGAGCAAAAGGGGCGTGTCACCCCAGGTCTTGAGCTGGTTGTTTTCATTGACCAATGCAGTGACTTCATAGATCCTGTCCTTCTTTTGGTGGAAGCCATCTATGTGCCACATGAAGTCCATAAAAAGAAAAGCAGTAATGGCTGCACCTACCCCCAATGACAGTCCGAGTACATTGATCAAGGAGGTAGCTTTGTTGCGAAGGGCATTGCGAAAGCCCGTAATCAGATAGCTTTTGAACATAATATCATAGTTTGAAACGATGGCAGGGCTCACGGCCCGGATATTTTTAAGTTTGAAAAACCGAAACACATTCCACACAAAAAGCCAGTCAGCGAGGCGCTTACTCTCTTTTGCTTTCCGGTGAAACAATTCATACGCATCACCCTGGATTTCCTCCAGCAGCCTGGGGCGGCAGTACCACTTCAGAAACCGATCGGCCCACCTGGGAGGAGTCATGGTTGTTCGTTAATAGTTGTTCGTGTCGCGGCTTTGTGTCTCGGTCGGTGGTTCAGAACTATAACTATCAACGCCTGCCTGCCGGTAGGCAGGAACAACGACCTATTGATAGCTAAACTGCAGGGCCATTTTTGGTATCTGGCTATACAGTTGAGTGCGCAATTCATTGGCATCTTCGAGCGCGCGTTTGCCCGAGGCAGTCAAAAGAAAAATGCGCTTCCTGCGACCACCGCGTGCTTCTGTCGGATCCCCCATCTTTGATTTCAGGAATCCTTTCTCTTCCAGCCGGGTGAGGACAGAGTGCACGGCGCTAATGTTAAGGCTCCGCCCTGCCTGCTTTTCAATTTCATCCATCACCGCTACGCCGTAGGCTTCCGGGTAGAGGATTCCTACATGCAATAGCACGAGTTCCTCCAGTTCTCCTAAATATGT